>LQGW01000014.1 GCA_002838815.1 Clostridiaceae bacterium JG1575
GCTCAAGGTAAGATTATTACAGCCCCTTATGGGCGCACAGCCATAATATTTCATCTGTTCTTTTTTTTGATCCTCTTCAGCAATCTTTTCCTTTCAGTTTTTTTCGTACCCTATCTATCTTTCTTGACTTCTCCCCCACTGTTTTGAATGGAACGCCTCGCAAGAGAGCTCCTGCCATCTTAAGAACTATAAGCTTAAAATGGTCTTTCTATACCCTCAATGCCCTTTTGACGTAAAAGAAGAGAGGCTCTATCCCCCCGTTGATTAAAAATCATCGGATCCCTAAGCCCCTCGTCGCCCTGTATCGGTTTAGGGGCAGCTCAGCAGATGGAAATTCCTTGTTCCAGTACTGTCTTCATGAACATGGGAAAGGGGGGCCCGAAAGAGCCCCCCTTTCTGGAGAGTGAGTGCCACATGTTTCGTTTATTTCTTTTTACGAGTGAGGACAAAACCACCAACAATCATTAGCATTCCAAGCAAAGGTAACGAACTTGGAACCGTTCCTGTCCAAGGCAAGTCCTCCTTGGTGTTGACGATGGTTAAGCCTTTGATGGCCGTTTTGTATCCTTTCACAGGATCTTCTGTTACGGCATACCGGATGATGGTTCCCGTTGCATCGTAGATGGGGAAATTTCGGAAGGTGTAGCTTGTGGTTCCGTCCTTTAAGGTCATGCTGGCCACTTTGATGCCGTTGGCCAAGAGGTTGATGGTGATGTCGGGTTTCTTTCCTTCAGATTTGACCCAGACCTTATCGACCTTGATGTCCATGGTCTCAATAACCGGTTCTTTGTAAGTGTTGATGACCGTGGTCTTTTCAATCTTGGCGTCATACCCTTCCACGGGAAGTTCCTTCAAGCTGTAAACAATCATCGTTCCATCCATGTGGTAGATGGGCAACTTGTCAAACGTAAAGGTCGTGGTTCCATTAGGCAGGGTTGTTCTTTGAACTTCTTTGCCATCGGCTAAGAGTAAAATGGTGATTTCCGGCTTTTCAATGGGTCCTCCCACCCACATCTTCGTTCCTTTAATTTGAGTTTCCCCAATTAAGAACGTATTAGTGATGTGCGTATCGTCCACCGTTGTCGCATAGCCAGGGATCGGAAGTTCATCCACGGTGTACTGAATTTCAGTGCCGTCGAGATGGTACATGGGAAGATTTTCGAAGGTAAACGCCGTGATGCCATTGACTAAAGTCATGCGCTTCACTTCCCGTCCGTCTGCCCGCAGCAAGATGGTAATCTCTGGCTTTTCGGCGGGTCCGCCGACCCAAGTCTTCTCGCCCACGATCTTCGTCGTTCCAACGAGGAAAGTGTTGGTGATTTCAAAATTCTTGATGGTGGTCTTGTAATGAGGAACTTCAAGCTCCTGCAGCGTGTAGACGATCAAGGTTCCATCCAAATGATATTTGGGCAGATCCTCGAAGGTAAATTTCAATGTGCCGGAAGGCACCGCTTTTCGCTGAACCTCGGCTCCATCCGCCATCAGGAGAATGGTAATCTCGGGCTTAACCGAAGGTCCACCCACCCATACCTTAGTCCCTTCCACTGAAGTTGTTCCAGCGAGGAAGGTATTCGTGATGATGGTCCCTTCAATCTTTGTCTCATATCCTTCTACAGGCAGCTCTTCCACCGTGTAGGCGATGGGGGTGCCGTTGGGGTTATAGACCGGCAAATTCGTGAAGGTGAATTCCGTCGTGCCACTCGCCAGCGTTTTGCGATCCACTTCAACGCCATCTGCTTTGAGGACTACCGTGATCTCCGGCTTTTCCTGTGGGCCGTTGACCCAGACTTTCTTGCCCTTGATCTCCGTTTTGCCTACAAGGAACCTGTTGATGATGGTGGTGCCGTCGATGCTAGTCTCATAGCCTTCCACAGGCAGCTCCTCCACCGTGTAAGCGATGGGGGTGCCGTTGGGGTTATAGACCGGCAAATTCGTGAAGGTGAATTCCGTTGTGCCACTCGGCAGCACTTGACGAGCTACTTCTGTACCATCCGCCTTAAGGATGATAGTGATCTCTGGCTTCTCCTGTGGGCCGTTGACCCAGACTTTCTTGCCCTTGATCTCCGTGTTGCCTACGAGGAACCTGTTGATGATGGTGGTGCCGTCGATGCTGGTCTCATAGCCTTCCACAGGCAGCTCCTCCACCGTGTAGGCGATGGGGGTGCCGTTGGGGTTATAGAGCGGCAAATTCGTGAAGGTGAATTCCGTTGTGCCACTCGGC
>LQGW01000015.1 GCA_002838815.1 Clostridiaceae bacterium JG1575
GACCTTTTATACTTTTACACAATTATATGGACTTTATCGGAATTTGGGCGGGCCTTGCGCTGGATCCGCAAGTCCTTAAACCTGACTCAGCAGGACGTCAGCGATATGGTGGGCGTCAGCGACAACACCATGCGCAAGATCGAAACCGGAGCAGTCATCCCAAAGTACGATACCCTGGAGCTATTGTCCTTGGCGTATAAAGTAGATCTTTTGGCAATTTTCCAAAAAAATCGCTACGACGTCAGCCTGTTAAACCTCATGGAACAAGTGGATGAGGCGATTTTATACCATCGACCCGATGAGCTCAAGCGACTTTATCACGATTTTTCCACCTATCTTAGCAAAGAAGACCACCGCGACCTGATCAATGCCGCCGATCTGAAAATTCTTGAGGTATTTTTGAAAACAGCCCTCAGCTATGAAGATCCGGACTTGAAAGACATCAAGCGACGGGAGCTCATTGAAGAAATCCGCGAAACGCTTTGTACCCACAACCCCGGCCTTCATTGGAACAAATTGGCCAATGCGAGCTTGAACCTTTGGGAAATCCGTCTTTTGATGCTTATGGCACTGCTGGAAGGCAGCCTTGAAAACTACGACCTCTCCGCTAGGATTCTAGAAGCCATTGTCACCCGTTATAAAGTCCTGGAAAACCTCATCGTCTCCGAGCACAAAGTCTTTTTGACGGCGATCTTCAACTTGGCGTACCTCTATCATATGATGGATCAGCCCCAAAAAGCCTTGGATGTTTCAGAGATGGGCATCCGCCTGGCCCAAAAACAGGGCGCCTTTGACATCCTCCATGGTCTCTACTACCGCAAGGGCGTAGCGATTTTACTCATGGGCGGCGAGGGGTACATGGCGCCTCTTCGGTACGCCGTTACGCTCCTAGAAATCATGGATCAGCCCGAAGCTGCTCAGCTCTATCGAGACGTGACCTTAGAAACCTATGGGCTTATCATTCCCTAAGAGCGTTCGGGAAGCCAACAAAAACTATGCCTTTAAAGCAATTATAAGCAAATCAAACGAGAGACCCATGGGGTCTCTCGTTTGATTTGAGTTCCTGTTTCTGCCAACCCTTTGCCGGCCCGTTCAGGCGGCCAAAGCTAGAAAGGAATCAAGCTTCATGGAATAAATGGATAAGCCTCGGATTTCTCCATCGTAGTGAAATCCCACCTTTTGGAACACATGATGACTTCCTTCATTGCCAACCATAATTTTAGCCATTAGGCTCTCATAACGCAGGCGGAAGAAGCATTCATTCATCGCCAGACGGACCGCTTCGGTGCCAAAGCCTTTATTCCACATGGCCCGATCTCCGATGACCACCACGATCTCCGCCTTCCGGTTGCCTTTGTCCACCAGCTTCAAATACCCGATGGAGCGACCATTATGCTTGATCATATAAAAATTTCCCCCGTTGCAAAAAAGATGCGTGACGATGGGACAGGACGTATAGCGCAAGGATTTTCGGATTTTATCACTGATATCCTCTCCCTCTGAGATAAAGCGAGTAATCCGCTCTTGCTCCAGCCATTCGGCCATCAAATAAGCATCCTTCAAAAAAATCTCATCGTCCAATTCGATGATATTCCGCACTTGCATGGCGCGTCCTCCTTCAACGGGTTTTTGGATCCATAATCTCAATCACCATACCACAGTTGCTAAGACGCGGCCCCGTCTAGAATGGAGGTTTTTTCAAATACCTGATGTTCCCTCGCCTTTCCTCGCTTTTCCACGGGTTCCGAGCTCCTCTTTGACACAAAAGAGTGAAAAATAAGGAAACGGGAAGCTTCTCCCCCGTTTCCTTAGCTTCTGTTCTTATTTCATTGAAAACGTGACGAAAAGCCTTAGAAAGCCCTTAGAACTTTCTCGCTTTGGAAAGCGGCTTTTCGACGCTCCTCGCCACTTCCCCGGAGCGCTTGCAGCAAACCGCTCCGTTTCTTAGTGCAGGAACAAAGGGGCAAAGACCAAGGCAATGATGGTCATGAGTTTGATGAGGATGTTGATGGACGGTCCGGAAGTATCCTTAAAAGGATCGCCCACCGTGTCGCCCACCACCGCGGCTTTATGGGAGGGCGACCCCTTCCCGCCGTGGTGTCCGGCTTCAATAAACTTTTTCGCATTGTCCCAAGCACCGCCGGAATTGGCCATCATGATGGCCAAAAGAACGCCCGTAACCAAGGCCCCGGCCAACAGTCCGCCCAACGCTTCTTTCCCCAATAGAAAACCTGTAGCAATGGGAGATAAAATAGCGATCAATCCAGGAGCCATCATCTCCCGCAGGGCATGCTGGGTCGAAATGGAGACGCAACGGGCGTAGTCGGGTTTTTCCTTTCCTTGCATGATGCCCGGCTTTTCTTTGAATTGGCGGCGAACCTCCTTGATCATTTCATCCGCCGCTTTGCCCACGGATTCCATGGTCAAGGCGGAGAAAAGGAAGGGCAGCATGGCACCGACCAAAAGCCCTATGATGACGGTAGGATTCAACAAACTGATGGCGGCCAAACCAGAAACCTGAGCATAGCTGGAGAAAAGCGCCAAGGCCGTGAGGGCGGCAGACCCGATGGCAAAACCCTTGCCGATGGCTGCAGTGGTGTTTCCTACAGAATCGAGGGTATCCGTAATTTCCCGAACCGTCGGGGGAAGATCGCTCATCTGCGCAATGCCACCGGCGTTGTCCGCCACCGGTCCATAAGCATCCACGGAGACCACCATAGCGGTGGTGGAGAGCATGCCCACGGCAGCCAAAGCGATGCCGTAGAGTCCCGAGAAGGAGTAGGAGGTGAAAATGCCCAAAGCGATGATGAGAATTGGCCAAAGCGTTGAGAACATGCCCACGCCAAGTCCTGAGATGATGTTCGTCGCGGTACCGGTTTCCGATTGGGCCGCGATGCGGCGTACCGATTGGTATTGATCCGAGGTGTAAATTTCAGTGACCTTTCCCACACCAAGCCCTACGACGATTCCAGAGATAATGGCCCAGGCCGGCTGGAAGGTGTTGAAGAAGACCTTAGACAAGATCACGGAAGCGATGAGGACAATGGCGCTGGATAAATAAGTGCCCAAATTCAACGCCTTGGCTGGGTGTTCCGTACCGCGGACGTTCAAGATGCCGATGATGGAAGCCAAAATGCCGATGCCAGCGATAGCCACTGGGAAGGCAATGCCTTCAAAGTTGGGTACGGTAAAGGCCGCCCCAAACATGGGCTTCACCGTATCGATGGTCACCGCCAGGGTGATGGCAGAAACCATAGACCCTACATAGCTCTCAAAGAGATCTGATCCCATACCGGCCACGTCACCGACGTTGTCGCCAACGTTGTCCGCGATGACTGCAGGGTTTCTTGGATCATCCTCCGGGATGCCGCTTTCCACTTTACCCACAAGATCCGCCCCCACATCCGCGGCCTTGGTATAAATGCCACCGCCAACTCGGCCAAAGAGCGCCATGGAGGAGGCTCCCAGGGAAAAGCCGGTGATGACGGAGTGAGCTTCCACCCCCAAAAAGACCAAGGTGATGCCGATGCCGAATAAGCCAAGGCCCGCTACGGCAAGACCCATAACGGCGCCAGAGCGGAAGGCAATTTTTAGCGCAGCGCCCATGCCTCCCGCGGAAGCTGCCGCTGCGGTGCGTACATTTCCTTTTGTGGCAACGTTCATCCCGATGGCGCCGGCCAATACGGAAAGGACCGCACCGAATAAATACAAAAAGGCAGTAGTTTTATTGATGCCAAAGAAAATAGCCAAAAAGAGCACGACAATGATGACGAGCATGTAGACATATTCCTGCTTCAAAAAGGCAATAGCCCCTTCCCGAATAAATCCTGAGATTTCCTTCATACGGTCATTGCCCGCATCTTGAGTGGAAATCCAGCGTGTCAGGAAGATGGCTAAAAGGATGGCGACGACGCCCACAAGGGTCGCTCCGGGAATCCAATAATTCATAAAATCGCTCCTTCGATGGTTGTTATCCTGATTATATAGGAAGTTCCATACTCTTCTCAATAAACAACTGTTTTTTTTATAAAGACAAATCCCAAGCAAACTGGCTAGAAAAGCCGCATTTCGTCAAGCATTCCACATTTCCGATGGTTTTCGTCTGAAAAAGGAGGAAGGAATCTGCGTTTTTATTGTCAAATTAGAAAGAGCTGGTCTTTGAAAAAAAACGCCATTCCGCCCTGCGTGGATGAAAAACGCGCTTCCTCCAATAAGAAAACCGCAGCTTCTCGAGGAAACTGCGGTTTTCTTATCTCATTTCTTTAGATGCTACTTAGTTCCAGGGTCTAACAAATCCCTTAAAGCGTCCCGTGCTCTTATACCAATCCAGTTTCTGGATGGTCACGACGTATCCTGGGCGCGGTGCATGAATGAACTGATTGTCGCCGATGTAAATGCCGATGTGGTAAACTTCATCGGTTCCGGGATATTGGAACGCCACCAAATCCCCGGGCTTTGCATGGGATTGATTGTAAATCTTTGGGGAGATAACTTCCCATTGAATATCTGCGGTTCTAGGAATCGAGATGCCCAGACGTCCGTATACATAATACGTGAGTCCTGAACAATCAAACCCTCCATGGCTGTAGCTGGAACCGCCCCATACATAGGGAGTCCCCAAAGCAGTTCTGGCGATCTCCACCGCTTTATCTCCCACGGTTTTTCCCGGTTGAGGAGTCGGGGTGGGCTCTGGCTGAGGCTTGGGATCGGGAGTGGGTGTCGGAGTTTCTCCGTTGCTGATGGGATTGATCCAAACGCCCGGTTCGGTGCGCTCATCGGAAATATTGATCATCCCTGCAAAGACTCGGTAAATGTAGTAGGAGCCTTTTCCATAGGTTGCTACGGAACGAGCCCCTGTTGCAGCATCAGCTGCAGTCATATGGCCGCTGACCGCTGCCTTCACTTCAAAGAGATCTCCTTGGTTGTACTGCCCAGAAGGAGGATTTGGATTCGGATTGGGCTTTGGATCCTCTGGCTTGGGCTGAGGCTTGGGTTGAGGCGCGGGAGTTGTCCCTTTCACATTCTTAGCTGGGTTGATCCATGCCCCAGGGACCCCTTGGGTCTTTGTTACGTTCACCATGCCGGAGAACGAACGGAAAACATAATAAGCTCCTGCAACACGAGTCGTCACGACATTCTCGCCCGACGCTGCGTCCGCCGCATTCATATGCCCGGGGACCGCAACCAAGAGTTCATAACGTTCGCCAGCCTGTAAATTGGTCACAGGGGTAGCTTGAACGGCCTTGGCTGAAGTTGGGATCATTACGCTGGACACCGCCAGACTCAGTGCAACCATTAGTTTCGTTGCGAAGTTCTTTTTCATGTCTTGCTCCTTTGAACATGGGTTCCTAATCGAGGTCACAAAATCCTCATAGAAATTTAACTAGCCACCCACATATTACAAAATGATGACAGGACTTACAATACACCCACAAGAGCCAACTTGTTGATTTTTTCTGGTTTGTTGGTTTACCTCGCAAATAACTAATAGACTTATCCTAAATCCGGATCATTCATTGATATTCCATCAGTTTCACCGGCAGATTATTGTTAACCCATACATATTAGTTGTGCAATCCTTTCCGTATTTTCTTCACAACCTCTTCATAAGAATACCTATAAATCACCTTTTTTATATTAGCGCCTAAAAAGATTCTACAAAACATTCATAGGTTCTATATACCCTGGCAAATCGTCTCAAAACAAACAATAATTATTGTTATTGGCGGGCGTTTTTACGGAAATTTCTTTCATTTATGTTGAGTCGCCCTCTATTGTAAAACACATAAACTTTTCCCGGTCTTTTTGGATTTTTTATAACTATTTTTATGATTTTTTCAATCCCTAGGGCTTAAACCCCAAAGAGCGCAATGCTTTAATGGTCTCTTCGATTTCACACTGTAATTTGGGATTCATATCCCCTTTTACCAGTACCAAGGCCACGCATTGTGGGAGCTCGCATAGGTTCGCATCCTCGAAAATTGAATCATACATCCAAAGCCAGTGGTTTAATAAGGTTCGCACTTCTAGATCCAGGGGACTTCTTTGTGTGCATCTGGATAAAATCCCCTCCAAGGTCCGCAGGGCCCCTTCAAGAGCAGGCGATGATCCTGCACGTTCTCCTTTTGAACAAACCCCCTCACCAACGGGATGGGTCAACGAACTTTGAGCCCCATGCCAACAGGGGGGCCTCCCAATCCAGCCTCACATTCATCACGTCACTTCCTTTTTTATGCGCCCAAGGGTTCTTCATAAGATCCGCCTTTGCCTCAATGGTATCAGTTCATTCAGACAAAAATATAGGCACAGGCGCCCGATGCCCATACTACTTGGTGAATCATAACCCCCAGCCTTCAAACCGTTGGGACCTTAAAGAGCCAAGAATGTGGATTATATAGAGCTTTACGCTCTTTTTTGCCTCTATTCCTTTACGCAATGCTCCCACCGCTCTAAAACCTTCAAAAGTGCGGGATCCAAGAAGCTTCGTGCCGTCTGTTTTATGGCTTCGGGAATTCCATAGAGCGCCTCAGCGAGACTGCAGGAGATGGCTGCTAAAGTGTCACTATCTCCCCCAAGGGAGATGGCGTTTCGTAGCGCATCCTCGAAGCCGCAGCTTTCCAATGCCGCCTCCATCGCCGGTGGCACGGTTCCTTGGCAGGATCCATTAAATTGGTAGGTGGGCCGAATCTCCTCCAAGGAGCGGCTAAGATTATATCCGTACTCTGCTATTGTATGCCTGCGGATTTTTTCTTTGCATTCGGCCAACAACAAGGTATTGGACTCTTGGTTAAAATCAACCCCCAAGCGGTTTCGTTCCGATCGGGCAATTAAAATAGCGTCGGTGATCGCCAAGGCCCCCTTGATCCCTTCGGGATGATCGTGAGTTGTTCGGGCCGACCGTTCCGCAAGCGTTCGGGCCGACCGAAACAACTCAGGATCCGTGAAATCGTAATCGGCACGTCCCCAAAACGCACAGGGCGATACACGCATGGCTGAGCCATTGCCCCACGAATGGTTCGGCCCTCGATCCTCTTTTAGTACCCACCCCAAAAACCGTTCGCCGTACCCCACATCAGGGAATCTTCGGCCCCATTCTTTATATGCATCAATAAAATCATCCGGCCGCCCACCTCGCATCAGTGCATCGGCGGTGGCAACGGTCATCACGGAGTCATCGGTAAAGAAACAGTTTTTTTGAAAAAGCTCAAACTCCTTGGTTTTGATGTTGTTCCATTCATAAATGGATCCTGCGATATCCCCAACAATTGCGCCAAACATCCTCAATCGCTCCCCCTTTTGGTGGTTTATGACCTACTTAATGTTATGATAGGCATCTCCACTTTTATTGCCAACCCACAGCCTTCGTTAATAGTCCTTTACGGCTCCACCAAAGCCATAAAAAATACCCTAAGGCCGTTCCTAATGAAACCCCTTTTGGATAGATGCTCCGCCCGCAGAGGCTTTTTTTAAAGATTTCCCTAGAATCTCATACCAAGGCGTAAAAACAGTCGCCCGGTCGGCGACTGTTCTTACGGTCCTTTAAATTTAGTCCCGCCCGCTCCATTCATCTCGACTTGTGATGCGGTTCGCAGTCCCCCCTTCTGCTGTTAGGGCAAAGCTAGGCCCGTCTCTTGCTCCAAAGGGGCCTTCGAGAATCTTTGTGGACGGCAGTTGACTTTAGCGCACCAAAATTCCTTCAAAATATTGTTTCTGAAACTCGATGGCCTCAAGAATCTCCTGATCCGTATAATCGGCACCCTCTAGGGAAACGATCCACTTGTCTTCTTCATCATTAAACCGATGATAAAGGGCAATGACCTTGCCCTCCCTTTCTTGGACCCCCTCTTTTTGTGCCCCAGCACGTAGACCTCCTGCTCCTTTCCATCCCCAGCAAACCGCCCCGGTACACATCCGTAAGGAAAGGGGTCGTTCATCTGGGGGTGCTCTGGGGAGCCGGATCCCCTGAGTCGATCAATTATTACAGGAACAAAGGTTCCGATCACGCTTCGATTCAAGCGCTCAGCCTTCGGAGCGGGCAATGCTTTCAAGAGACCTATCGCCATGGCCGAAAGATCTCAAGGTATTGATGCGGCTCCCCCACTTTTTAGCTTCCTTCCGCCCTTTGGCGGACATAAGCACGAATTTAATCATGAGATATTTTTCATTTTATGGAAAGGTTTCTCCAGAAAAACACCGGCACATTTTTTTAGGAACATGGGGCGGTTGCGCCCTTTGAAAAAGATAATTCGTCAAATTCAAAAGCCGGGAGTTAAAGGGCTTGTAAAATGTTCCCGTAGGAGACTTCTAAAGGAGTTCAATGGCACAAAAAAAACTCCATCGACGACCGATGTTCCTTCTCTCATCTATAGAATGAGCGCTAGGTAGAATAGCCATAGGATCCATCCGTGGAGTTTTTTTCATCAGAATAAATAATGGTTCTAGGGAAGAACATAGGGCAGATCGTCCTCAGCCCGATCTTGGGGGCAGCGCCGATCCTTACTGCCGTTTCTATGGTTTTCGGGGCAGCAACGCTTTATTGTTTTCTTTAAAGGTATACGCTGCCAGGGCGACAAGAAGCACGATGCCCATCCACAACAAGATGGAAATAAACGGGAACTGGAAGAAGGGCTTCGCTGATTTAACGTAAATCCCAAAAAAGGCCCAAGCTGTTGCCAACGGAAGCACTGCATTTCTGAGCTTCCCTTGCATGACAAAGATTAAAATCAACACCCCCAAAATTACTGCAATGGCGCCAATATTTTCGGGAATGGCGATTCTTCGTTTGACCAATACCGCATATAGATTGACGATGGTCGCAATCGTAATCCACCCGCAGTGAATCCCAAATGCGAGGGGCAAAATGAAATTGCTCTTTCCTTTGCCTTGGAGGAGCCTGCGTTCTATGACGACAAGAGAAGCCCAATATCCGAAGATCATAAAAAATGAGACTTCAATCCAGCCCAAGCCAAAGGAAATATTCCACAAAACGTTAAAGGCGAACATCGCCCATAAGGGAGGGGTGATGGCATTAATTTGCTTGGCGCGTTCTGGATCTGCCGCTGTTTTATGCAGATAGATGATACCCAAAAACAGCAGAAAATATATAACGCCCCATATAGAAAAGGCAAATCCAGCTGGGGTGATGGGCGTAGTATATTGACTGGAAATATCCTTTTGTGAGGATATTCCCGGGATCTTGCCCGTGGCGGTCAAATAATTGATGGCAATGACGCCAAAAAACAAAAGTAAGGTAACCTTAGTAGTCTTCTTTTTTTTCATAATGGACGACTCCTTTCGAGCTGTCGATGAGCAATGAAGCGCGCAGGCGCCTACCCCATATTGGTTCGCAGTTTCCTTGATTTTCCGCGTCATCAATCCACCCAACAAATCTATTGAGGACGCCTCCAGAGCCTATGGTCTTATCTCCTCCATTCTTATTGAGCTCCAATGAAAATCCATCCATTTAAGCTGCCTTTCGAAAAAATGTCTTGCAAGGGGTTCGGAAGCCTATAAGCTAAGCGGTTCGAACCAACAGGTGCAATCCAACAGGGTCTATCTTTTCCGGGAAATTTTCCAAACAACCCACAGATAATGCTCAGCCTCCGTGCCTCCAATCATGTGGCGACCATCAGATGAGGTTAAAAGAATGATATCAAATTTAAAAAGAGTTTTGCCGCAAGACCTTTTCGTTTCACCTTCTACTTAAAGCAATCCCTAAGCGCTTAAAAATTCGGATTCCCTACAACGTGAATTTAAAGCTCTTCACGAATCATCGCAAGAGCTTCCCGATAGGTTTCTTTATTTTGCTCGTCGGGATCCAAACGCAACGCTTGCTCGATGTAGGATTGGGCAAGAACGTCGCCGCAAATCGGGTGCAAAAATAAGCCTAAATAGTGCCCTATCAAGTAATTCACGCGGGCCAATGCGCCGTGGTGAGACGCCGCCTTACACTCGAGCACCTGCAATTGGGCCAGTAGTTTAAAGTAAATATTGGCGGGGTCCATACCCTCTTTAGTGAACAACGCTTCTCCTTCTAGGATGAAGGCTTCCGTCAAGTAAGCCATAACCTCTTCATCGTCTAAAAAACGCTGCTTTCAAAAGAGAAGTACTCCTTAATTTGATTAATCTCCATAATCCTCCTCGCATTGCTGCTTTGCCCTTCCTGCGTTCCGTTACGCCTTGCATTCTCTCTCAAAAATTACGATTTCTTAGCTCCAATAAACTTTATCGCCAAATGATGCACTTGGCGAACGCTCTTACTCGATAAATCCCATCACCCCAATTCTTTTTCAATTAAGGCAGGAGTTTTTTACTGATGTCCCGTAACGCATTCCCCGCGGATTTTCTAACAGACTCACCAGAATCGTTGCGCAGCGATGCGATCCTTTTAACGGCCTGCTCGGGGTGTTCTTTGAAATAATCTCGGGACGTCCAAATGCGCAACTCTTCGGTAACGGCCCTTCGAGTGTTGGGGTTTTCATCCTGCAGCCATTCATCAATAACTGGCAGTGATTTCTCCATGCCATTGATTGCACAAAAGCGATCAAACGCTTTGGCAAGCACTTCTTGTACACGCCAATGAGGGTCTTTCGAAACCTCTTTCCTCATGAAGGTTCGCACGGCCGGATTTAAAGAACAGTGCCCCAAAAGAAATACGGCGTACATTCTCACTTCAGGCACTGGCGAAGCATAAGCCTTTTTCGCTGCGTCAATGACGTTTTCTTCCTCTGAGGATAAAAAAAAGAACTCTGCTTCGCGTTCCATTTCTCTTGAGCGAAGAGCGGCTGTCGACATCTGATCAAACC
>LQGW01000016.1 GCA_002838815.1 Clostridiaceae bacterium JG1575
AAATGAAATATGGAGGCCAAGGACAATGGAAAAGAAATTATGGACGAAAGAACAACTGAGAGCATTCATTAAAGAAAACAATCTTGTATCGGCAGCAGATGCTCAAGCTGCTTTGAAAGAGCTATTCAAGGATACGCTGCAAGAAATGCTGGAAGCCGAACTGGACACGGATCTGGGATACAGCAAGAGCGAAAAAGCAGGAAAATCCGAAGAGAATCGGCGAAACGGTCATGGCAAGAAGACTGTCCGCAGTGCATACGGGGAATTGGATTTGACCGTTCCTCGAGATCGTAACGGCACGTTTGATCCGATTGTGGTCAAGAAGCATCAAAAGAACATCACAGGCATCGAAGATCAAATCCTAGCACTCTACGCCAAAGGCGTCAGTACAAGAGATATTCAGGATCACCTGAACCAGCTATACGGCGTGGAAGTCTCGCCCACGATGATTTCCAACGTGACGAGTAAAATTCTACCGATGGTGAAGGAGTGGCAAAACCGGCCCCTTCTTCAAAGCTACGCCATCGTATTTCTCGATGCCATCCATTTCAAGGTTCGACAAGACGGATTCATCCAAAACAAGACTGCTTATATGGCGATCGGAGTAGATTTGGATGGAAACAAGGACGTTTTGGGCATGTGGATCGGCGAATCGGAAAGCAGCAAATTCTGGTTGTCTGTGCTCAATGAGCTTAAGAATCGAGGGGTTCAAGATATCCTCATTGTTTGCGTGGATAATCTTTCCG
>LQGW01000017.1 GCA_002838815.1 Clostridiaceae bacterium JG1575
ACGGTTTAACCATTAGCACAATTCATTTTACAGACTCGTTTCTTCCGGTGATTTCTCGGATTTGCGAAAAAGTTTTACCTTTTGAAAAATACAGATCTCGGATATAATCGACGTGAGTAATTGTTAGCACCTTCTTTCCTCCCTAAAAGCATTTCGTCATCTTCTAGGGTAGTATTTAAAGTCGGGACTGGCAATTACTCAATTGTATTTATAGCTTCCAAATGTTGTACTTTTACATTACCAAAAACAAGATGAGATATTTCTGTTTGTAAGTCTGATTTAATCTTTTCCCATTTCTTTGTTTCTATCTTTTCACTTCCGGTAAGGTTTTTCACAATGGCTTTTGCCCTTTTATATTTATCTATTTCCTCTTTATGAGAATGATAGTATTCTTCTTTACTCGCTCCGGCTATTTTACTAAGGATTGAATTATCTGCTTTTTTGTATTTATCATAGACTGCTTTATTTTCTTTTATGATTTTTGCCTGTTTCAGTAAGGTATCAATATTTTTAATGGCTTTATTGCAATCAGAAATTTTATCTTTGTTATTTTTTAGCTTTATAGCGACCTCATCTTTCTTTAACTGTATATCTAAGATGGTTTTAAGATTATTGTTTCTCATATAGGCTAATGTGTGCATATGTTTGTTACTATCAAAGTGTTCTTTTCTTGCTCGATTGTTATAGCTTAAATTCTTAGACAGTTCCTTTTGTATTCTGTAATAGGTTTCAATGTAGGAATATACATCAAAAAGGTCAGGGGATAGATGATATTCTTCTTGTTTTTCACTGGAATATTTTCCCATAGCACTTTTTACTTTTCCCCATAGACTCATAAAGAATTGTTCTGCTTCTTTTAATTCTGCCTTTAGTTTTTTAAATTCTTTATTGATGGCTATAATAAGTCTATTTCTATTTCCTCTTTCTGTTGCTATTCCTTTTTTCTCCATTTGATAGCTTGCTGTTCCTAAATGGACTTGTGGTAGTTCTTCTCTTCCCTGTTCTTCAAAGGTGCGTGGATCTATTCTTTTGCTTATACCATTTTTCTCTAAATACTCATTTGCCTTTTTAGAAAAGTTTTCTCTCCACTTTTTTGCCTTGTCAGGTTCGTTCCAATCATTAAGATTTACTTTTCTTGATTTATAGTTTCCACTTTTAAGTTTTATCTTTTCTCCGTTTTCATCAAGGATATATTTTTGTTTTTGGTAATGTAAAAGTACAACATTTGGAAGCTAT
>LQGW01000018.1 GCA_002838815.1 Clostridiaceae bacterium JG1575
TTTGGCAATCAAAAGTGCAATTGCTAGTCCGTCCTTTATTTCATCAATGAGTGTGAAAGCCGATAGCTTTCTCCAGCAAAAACAAACATGTGTGAGTGATGCACCAACCGGTCCACGATGGCGGCTGTGAGCCTTTCATCGAAGAGAAAACTCTTCCATCGCCCGAACTCCATGTTCGTTGTGACAATGAGGCTTTTCTTCTCATAGCAACGACTCACGATGTCAAACAGGTTTCGTGCTCCATCCTGATGTAAGGGTAAATAACCCCATTCGTCGAGAATGACCAGATCCGCTGCTTCGACCTTTTTGATGACCTTCTGTCTTTGCACGTCGCTTTCCATGGTGTTCACCAGGTTCTGAATCCGATAAAACATCACCTTCTTTCCCTGATGAATCGCTTGGATACCGAGCGCGACAGCCAGATGGGTTTTACCGGTACCAACACCCCCATAGAGAATCAAGTTTTCTTTGTCCTCAAGAAAGGCGAGAGATTCGAGACGTTCTTTATCGAGCCGATCCGGGAAGTGGATTTGTGAGTAATCATATCCATTCAGGCTTTTGATGGTGTCAAACCCGGCATTCTTTAGGTTTCGCAGCTTGGTGCGCTCGCTTCGCTCCTCGCTCAGTTTCTCCAGGAGCGTGAGTAGAAACTTCTCATGCGTGTCCGCTTCAATCAGGGGATAGATCTCAAGGAGCTGCTTGGATAGCCTCAGCTTTTTTTGCAAGACTTCGATTTGTGCTCTCATGGGCTAACCCCCATGAACCGACTATAACCGGATATATCAACCGAATACTCGGCCTGAACCAAGGGGACTTCG
>LQGW01000019.1 GCA_002838815.1 Clostridiaceae bacterium JG1575
TAATGGGAATTTCATTAGCACAAAACTATTTACAGACCCATTCATTTCGACCTCACCCCTCGTTGATTCATCGTTTGGCACGAAGCGCTGAGAGCTTCTCAATACATCCCCCAACCGTTCCGCACCGCCGCATCCATTAGTTCTTCTTTCGCTGTTTTTTCCACTACAATTTTTAGCACTCCTAAGGTCGCTAAAAAAAACTTTTAGCCTTCATGCCCTCTCCGACGGCTTCATGGAAAATCGCAGGTTCGATTTCTACCTGCGAAAAAAGGCCTCTGCCAAGACGGTCGTAAATCCAGCGTTCTGCTGATCGTCCCCCAAAGACTTCCCTTAGGACATACAAGACCCCAAAGCAGGCGACATCCTGGGCAAATGTCTCGATCCATTGGAACGGCCACCCATAGGCGAGCTTATCTAATGCATTAAAACTTTAACATTCAATCCCTTCATTTGCAATCGCTTTCTCAAAGTTCTTGAAATTCGTGGTCCCCTCATTTTCTCGGTTTTGGTCCAGGAAGTTGTTTTAACGCTTCTGCTCCCTTAGTTATGAGGATTGGGTCGCTTCATCACCCAGTATATTTAGGAGATGTGTTCTTCAAAAAAACTTTGCTTTGAAGAGCTCCAGCACATCTTCTATCCTCGATTCCGTCGTTGATGCTGAATGTCTCGGATGATCTGCCGATCAATATCATCCCAACGAGCAAATATTTTAGCCATGTTCAAAACATCCATATGATTATAGGAAAGAAAGCGGCTCATTTTTTCCTTCGGCATCCGATAGCAATAAAGCGGATCCTCCATGAGGGCGGCAAAAGTTTTTGCAAGTGTGGACCCTGAAACCTCTTCGCCTTGGCGGTCCACGCCGGCCAATTCTTCCAATAGCCCCAGCCCCATATTCAATCGAAACTCTTTATACGCAACGCGTTGCAAATCAATGATTTCAAAATCATCCAAAATTTCCAATGGTTCATCGAAGCGGAAAAACATCTCTTCCAAAACCAGCCAATCATTTTTCGCCGCAAAGGCCACAAGGTGCGTTGCACCTTCTTTTTGAACTTTTTCCAAATACAGCCTGCTTTCATGAACTAAATGGGGCAAGTCTTGTTTGTTTTGGAGAAAAAACTGAGTGGTGACGAGGTCTGCACCTTCTTGGCGAGCCGCCCCAAAGATGCCGATGCAAACCGGCTTTCGATAGATGTAATGTTCCAAGTCTAAAAAAACGACGTTCTGGGGATACACCACCTCCTGCGGCAAAGGAAGCGCCAGGGATGGATTTAAAGGATTCGGATCCCGCCATATTTTTTTAATCATCTTCCAGCGCCAAATGATGGACATCCATTTTGTAGATGACATCCTTTCGCTCCACAATCAGCTTGGCTCGATCCATGAGCGCTTTGTCCGCGCGCACCAAATCGATCAGTTCTCTCGTGGGATTGATCAGCGTTGGATGGCCCGTCAAGGAAAACATCGTCAGATCTCCGGCAGTATCTCCGTAACTCCAGGATTGTTCAAGGTCCAAATCGTGAAGCTGCACCATCTCCATCACGGCCTTTCGCTTGCTTTTAGCGTCCCACATGGGAAGGATCTCCCCTGTGTAAATACCCTCCTCATTGATCAGATAGCGACTGCCCCGAAAATCATCCAGCTCATAAAAACGCGCCATGGCCCCTACAAGTTCTTCTGGACTGCCTGAAATCGTAATGACCTTATGCCCCTGATCCTTGTGCCACTGGATCCTGGCTCGGGTATAAACATACGTCCGCATGGCTTTATCCTCAATGACCCGATCCACAATGTGCTTGACTAAACTGTGGTGATGCCCCGTAATGGCTTCGGTGTAGAGGGACGCCATTTTTAGAAGGTACGTGTCATAGGTCCCCAGACGCCGATCCCAGTTGATAAATTCCGGGCGGACCTCATCGTACCATTTGTCGTAGGGGATCACTTCGCACTTTACCAGCATGCGAAAAAGATCCGCAATAAATCCCTCTCGATATAACGTTCCATCAATGTCAAAAAACGCAGCAGCTGAACTCATCGTTGAGGCTCCTCCTCTCCCTTGGTGGATTTTCATGGTATTTTTGCTTTTTGGTTGCTTTCTCTTTATCTTACCTGCTTTGTTGCCCCAGCGGAATGCCTTCTAAAAAAAGCGCCCAAGCTGTGGGCGCTTTTTTCTATGCCTCGCTCCAAGGAGCGCATTTCAAAGAATGGTTGAGGTTATTGCTGACCCAAAAGAGCCTGCAGACGAGTTTTTGCTTGCGCAAGAAGTGCCTCCTTTTGCTCTTCAGGGAGATCGATTTTTTGAATTTCCAAAAATCGTTCGTCTTGAAGACCCGATAGATCCTTAGACAACCGCTCCAAGAACATCGTCAAGGGTCGAACGAACAGCTGCACCCGTTCTCCATAGAGGGGAAAATATACTGCGAAGGCTTCTTCAGTCTCAGAATGAATCCCTGAGGAGAGCACATAATACCATTGATTCTTGTAGTGGCGATAAAGAGTTCCTGGTCGAAGCGTCCGCATGCTACATCTGCTCCACGACATCAATTCCCAATAGATTCAAGCCATTGGCCAACACTTGGCAGGTAGCCAACAAAAGGTTCAACCGAGCAGACCGCAGGGGCTCCTCCGTGTTCCCGATGTTGATGTTGTTGTAAAACTTATTGAATGCCTTGGCCACATCCAAAATATAGCGAGTAAATACACTGGGTTCGTAGCGGGCCAAGGCTTCTTGCTTGGCTTCGTTAAAACGATCCAGCTCTTTGGTCAATTCAAACTCTTCTTTTTCCTGCAGTCCATTCATCTCTTCAGGATGCGCCAAAGGAAAGCGACGAAGAACGCTTCTGGCCCGGGCATAAGTGTATTGAATATAAGGCGCCGTTTCTCCATCAAAACTCAAGACTTCATTAAGATCAAAGAGAATTTCCTTTTCTCGGGAGTTTTTCAAATATATGAACTTCACTCCGCCAATGCCGATTTTTCGAGCCACTTCATCCTTATTGGGCAACTCAGGGTTCTTCTCTTCAATAATCTCTCGAGCTCTAGCGATGGCTTGATCGAGCAGATCCGTGAGGTAAAAAACATTGCCCTGGCGCGTTGAGAATTTCATTCCTTGGAATTTTACCAACCCAAACCCGACATGGATCAAGTCCTTAGCCCATTCGAATCCCATCAGCTCCAATACCTTAAAAACCTGACGGAAATGCAATGCTTGGGGGGAGCCCACGACGTAGAGGCATTTGTCGAAATCGTAGGTTTTTTTACGGTAGATCGCCGCGGTAATGTCTCGGGTGCAGTAGATGCTCGAGCCATCGCTTTTTAGAATGATGGCCGGCGGCATATTATACTCGTCCAACAAAACCACCTGGGCTCCTTGAGATTCACTTAAAAGCCCTTTGGCTCGAATCTCTTCGATGACTTCTGGCAGACTTTCAGAATAGGAGGCTTCCCCTTTTAATGAATCAAAGCGAATGTCTAAAAGGTCGTAGACCTTTTGAAAGTCTTCTAAGGACAACTCTTTGAAGCGATTCCAAAGCCCCATTTCATAGGGAGCTCCCGACTCGAGATTTCGAAAAGCCGTCCGCCCTGCCTCATCAAGGCTGGGATCTTTTTCTGCTTCTTCGTGGAACTTGACGTAAATCCGCAAAAGCTCCTTGATGGGATCTGCCTGTAGCGCTTCTTCATCTCCCCATAAGCGATACGCGCAGATGAGTTTCCCAAACTGAGTCCCGTAATCCCCGAGATGATTGATGCCCACCGTATCATAGCCCTCAGAACGATACATTCGGTAGAGTGCATTTCCAAGGCTCGTGGTATACATCAGCGCCACGTTGAAAGGCTTGGCAATGTTCGGAGAAGAATACTCCACAAGGATTTTCTTCCCATGCCCGGAATCTTCATTTCCATAGTCAGGACCTTGCGATAAGACTTGGGAAATCACGGCCGCGCTGTATTCGCTTTTATTTAAAAAGAAGTTAAGGTAGGGTCCCAAGGCCTCTACTTTTTCAAAGCCTTGAGCGTCCATGGATGCCGCCAGTGATTGGGCAATGAGCGGCGGAGCCTTTCTTAGGTTCTTCGCCAGTGCAAAGCAGGGGAACGCGTAGTCCCCCATCTCTGGGCGAGGTGGGATCTCGATCAGCCCATAGAGCGCCTGCGCATTGGTATTTGTTTGGTCCGCCAACCGTTCAGCGATTAATTGTTTGTAATCCATGTATTCTCTCCTTCGTCCGTATGCAAGGCCTCTTTTTCCACCATCTTAGGCTCCAGCCCAAGAACCCTGCGAATTTGCGCCCTTTTCCTAATCCATGCTTTATCTTCTTATTATACCCTTTGAGAATGGATGCAAGCAACGAAGAGCAAAATGCCCCCATGAAGAGGCACCGAGGGACCGATGCCCATTCTTGGGGGCTTTTTATCATTAACTGTACACCAGCCCGAAAATCGCCATCATGAGGATGACCAGCTGCAAGAGCCCCAGATGGACTCGTTTCTTATTCATCTTTGGTTTCTCCCTAAAGCCGTCCAAACGGAGGCGAAATCAGAAAAGATTATACCATGCCAACGGAAAATCTGTCAATCTTTTCTTTAGCAATGCCTGTGTCTTGCAAATTGCAATTTAAAGTGAAAGGGATTTTTAACTGATTGGACCTGGCTTTGACCGGTGGGCTCGGTCGGGGATCCTACATCTTACCCGAATGATACTTTTTCCTGAACTCATTTTCCGTCAATCCCCCCATACTCTTCTTGGATAGTTGTTCCGCCATTGCTGTAGCTCACGGATCTGAGCTTGCGTGTAGGCTTTGATAACTGCTCCCTCAGGAATATGGTCCCTATCAGCCCATTGTTCTGCTCATTGGTCCCTCGCTCCCAGGAACTATAGGGGTGACAGAAGGAACCCAATGTTCGGGGCTTTTTACTTCCCGTCACGGACTTTTGGAGGGCTTTCCAATCCAGAAATTCCGAGCCATTATCCACGGTTATGGATTGGAACCTCTCATTGAATTGCACCCGTCCCATCGGTCGTTCCAACCGATTAAGCACCTTTAGGACTTCATTGTTGGTCTGACGAGAAAGCTTGAAAACCAGGCTCTCCCTCGTCATCCAGTCTTTCAGTGTCAAAAGTGCCTCAAGACCCTTTCCTTTCCCCGAGACGATGCAGTCCATCCCCCAGGGACCAGGCTCACTTCGCTCCGTGCCGTCCACAGGGCGCTCTGTGATAATTGGAGCGCCCAGGTACTTGTTGGCCCGCTGTAGGCGCTTGTAGGACCTCTTGGTCTGTTTGCCTTCTCTGGGCAGGTCCGTGTTCCCGACTCCGGCGATGTCCCCTTTGCTGATGTAATTGTAGCGCGTGTGGGTCGAAACCGCGGTCTTGACCGGTGGGGCTTCCTTCTTTTTCAGATCCATGACGATGGCCTCCGGGGACCCGTGTTCCTCCAGAATCTTCTGGGCTGCATAGTCTACTAATTCATGGTCGTGGCCCATCTTAAGGCTAGGTCCCTTATTGGTTGCAGCATAGTCATATGCATTCTGTTTTATCTGTGCTGAAATGACTGCAGCCATGTGCTTTTGGGTCCCCTTGTTCTTCTTAGAAAGTAGATGATTGGATCTGATCAGCCCTTCGAGTGTTGGGGTTTTCATCCTGCCGGTTAATGTACGGCTGATCGTTGTTTTTGGGGCAAGCTTGCTGCTTTTTTTATTTGATTTTTTAATTTATCCCCCCTTAGAAATCCCTTATTGCGATATCCGATCGTTCGCAGGTGTTCTTGGGATCGTTCCCGCTCTAAAGGGAAGGTCCCATGCCTCAAGAGAAGAGCGCTTGGCTTGTTTTTGATCCCCCTTGCGTCCATGTCTTATAATGGAACTACAAAGGTCTTTTGGGAGACGTTTGGGGAGGACACCTACGCATGAGACTAGGCATCATTGATTTAGGATCCAATACCGTTCGATTGGTGGTATGGGAAATCTACGGCCGTGGCTTCTACCGCACCATTCAGGAGCAAAAAAAGAACATCCGACTGGGCGAACAAAGCCACAATCCGGAAATTGCAGAGGATAAAATCGAAGAGACGGTAACCACCTTGCGGGAATTTCGCAGGTTTTGTGAAAACCTCGATGTGGGGCGCATTATCGTCGTGGCCACGGAAGCCGTGCGACGGGCGCCAAACCAAAAGGATTTTTTGGCCAGAATTCAAACGGAAACAGGATTCGAACCCGTGGTGCTTTGCCAGCATGAGGAAGCCTATTTGGACTTTCGAGGCGTAACCGGCTCCATGGAAGTTAAAAACTCACTGATGGTGGATATTGGCGGTTCCTCGACGGAACTGGTTTGGATCAAAGACAATCAAATGATGGAAAACATCTCCGTCCCCATTGGCACCTTGGATTTGACGGAGGATTTTGAGCTGGCTGATATTGTCAAAACGGAAGCCAAGACAGCTATGGAGAAAAAGCTATTAGAAGCCTTTTCATCCATTGACTGGATCCGCGAAAATGTATTTTCCACCATGATCCTTGTCGGCGGATCCGCCCGCGCCATTGGGCGAATTGAGCGCTACCGGACGCGTTATCCGTTGACCTTAACGCACAACTATTCCCTCTCCTGCCAAGACATCAAGGCGCTATATTATCACTTCATGACCAAAAATGCGGCCACACGAGCGAAAACCCAAGGTCTTGAGCGCAATCGCTCAGACCTCATTTTGGGGGCTTTAGCCATTATACATACCCTTTGCCGCTGCAACGGCCTAAGCGAACTGCGCATTTCGGGCAAAGGTCTTCGAGAAGGCATCCTCCATGAGCACCTGACTTCCCACTATGACTGCTATCCTTCCATGCTCGATGCTTCTTTATTTGCCATCATCAGCCACCACAATTTAAACCGGGATCATGCCCTCCACGTCCACCGCCTAGCCAAAATCTGCTTTGATGCGCTGGTGGAAAAAGGGCAACTGGATGCTTCTCAGGAAGACGTGCTCAAATGTGCCGCCTATCTTCACGACAGCGGTCTATCGATCCGTTATTACGATCATGAAAAACACTCGTTTTACCTCATCCTCAATTCAGAAATCAATGGGCTAAACCATAAAGAAATTCTTCTTGCGGCCCTAGCGGCCCGATACCATCGAAAAGTCGAAACCGAACCTTCCATTGTGCCCTATACCCATTTGATCAACAAGATGGATCTTTACACCGCGGAGCGCTTGGGGCTATTCATCGCTCTGGGTGAAGCCTTCGATCTTTCCCTGAGCGGTCTGGTTTACGATTTGGATTGTGCCGTGTTGGACGAACGCTTCGTTCTTCGCCCCCATGCTTCAGAAGATGTCTCCATGGAAATCCATAAGGCCATGAAGATAAAAGATAAGTTCCAGGAACTATTCCATCTTTGCCTCACGATCCTTGATCCCGTCACAGAGCAAGAAGCAAAAAGCCAGCCCTTTCCACCAGCCTTACCCAAGCCTGAAGAGAAAAAAAGCCCTTTGGAGGAGGTCTGCGAGGCCTTTCGCAAACGGCAACTCAGGGCGCCGTCTGAGGCCAATGAATGAAAGATAGCGAATTTGTAAATAAGCAAAAAACCATATGGGGTTTTGCGGGAATGAGCCTATAATGGGAGGCAGAGGAGTGATTAAACTGAATTTCGAACCCCTGACCTTAGGGCACCGCGCCCTCATTGAAAGCTATTGGCCCCTGGCCAATCCTGCGTGCTCCGTTCATCAATTCAATGCTCTTTTCATGTGGCGCCACGCCTACAACACTGAGGTCTGTGAAGTCGATCATATTCTCTTTTTGCGCCGCAACAGCGACCTTGAAAAGGGATTTTTATTTCCGCTTTGTCAAAACCAGGATGATTTGCCCAAAGCCTTGGACCTAATCTTAGGTTTTTGCAAGGAAACGGGCTTCCCCCGCCGGATCATTGATTTGGATTCCTTGATGTTGGAGCGTTTAACCGCCACAGGGCGCCCTCACCTAGTTGTTTCCGATCGAGCCAATGCGGAATACCTTTATGATGCCGATAAATTACGAACGCTCTCAGGCAAAAAGATGCATTCCAAGAAGAATCGCTACAATAAGTTTATTAAAAACTATCAATATGAAGTCAAAGACATCCGCAACGCCACCGGCCCTGCCTATTGCATGGCCAAGCGATGGCTCAAAGGCAAAGAAAATGCCTTAACTGAGAATGAGCTTTTGGGCATCCGAGATTGCCTTTCGTCCTTAAATAAGCTCTCTTTGACTGGCTTGGCCGTTTTTGTCAATGGAAGCTGTCAGGCGTTCACGCTCAGTGAGCGGATCAGTCCCGACACCGTCTTGGTGCATATTGAAAAAGCCAACGATGACATCGATGGCCTCTTTACCTTCATCAACGCTCAGAATTTGGAGATCAACCATCCCGACGTCCTCATCGCCAACCGCGAACAGGATATGGGCTTGGAAGGTCTTCGAAAAGCCAAACTTTCTTGGAAACCCAAGGAGCTCTTGGATAAATACACCGTCACCCTACAGTGACCTCGCCCTGTCAACCCAATATAAATCAATGAGGTGAAACAAATGAACATTACCTTTGGCGGAAAACCCATCCATTTGAAAGGAACCCCCCTCACCAAAGGGGCGCAACTGCCTGCCTTTACCTTAACGGGAATGGATTTAGCTCCCTTCTCCTCCGACCAAATTCAGATGCCGGCTGTGATCTTGGCCTTTCCCTCCGTGGACACATCGGTATGCTCTTTGGAGCTTTTAACCTTCAACGATCGCTTGGAAGGTACTGGATTCAACGTCTACGGCGTCTCCTGCGATTTGCCCTTCGCCATGGACCGTTGGGTCAAAGCGAACGCCGGCGAATACATCACCATGCTCTCCGATTATAAGGATCGCTCCTTTGGAGAAGCCACTGGGACGTTGATTGACGATCTGAAGATTCTTGCACGAGCCGCCTTCATATTTGACGCCAAAGGCCAGTGTCAATATGCAGAATTTGTCCCTGAAGTTGGAAATGAGCCCGATTACGACGCCATTTTGGACAAGGCCACGGAAATTTTCCAAGGCTAATTCATGAATTAAACACACCCCTAGACGGGGCCTTGTGAACCGCAAGGTCCCGTCTAGGGGTGTGTTTTGTTTTTTCTAAGGTGCAGCAACGACGCTCGATTCTTCGTCCCGCTGCTCCCTGTGCTTTTTTTGCTCTTTTCGGGCCATTTCACGCAGAGCCGTGGTGCGATACGCCAAAAGATCGTCCATCCGCTCTTGGGACAAGGGGACTTTCTTCGCGTCAATGCGGTAGATGGGCATGCCAAACCGGCGAAATTTTTCTTCATATTCCGTCTGGATGTTTCCAGGATGATCTGCCGCTAACTCTTGGGTTCGAAAGGTGACCTCAAACCCTGCCTCGGGAAAATACGTCAGGGAATCCGTGTACAATCCCTCATCATCGGTCTTGAATTCCACGCTGGCCGCGTCGATGGTGATCAGCCGGTACAGCGCCAAAAATCGAGGGTGGGTCAGACGCCTTTTGTTGTGCCCAGCTTTCGGCCAAGGGTTGGCAAAATTAATGAATAGCCGCTGAATTTCTCCGGGGGCAAACACCCGATCCAAGTCTTCTGCTTTCATGGAAATCATCCGCACATTGGGCAAGGCTTCCTCTTCCACCTTGCGAAGCCCATACACCAACACCTCGTTTTTCAAATCCATGGCAATGAAATTGCGCTCCGGGTACGCCCGGGCAAGCTTCAACGTAAATTCCCCACGCCCGCACCCCACCTCCAAATCAATGGGATGGTCATTGCCGAATTCCTCCCGCCAATGCCCTTTTTTATCAAATGGGTCGGCAAAAAATCGTTGGGATTGATTCATTTCGGGCAGGGCCCAAGGTTTGTGTCGTAGCCGCATGATGGGATCTCCTTTGACGTGTCGTCCTTACTAGTAGAAAGGGTACGTACTACCTTACCACATCAAAAGCCTTCTGGGCAACTATTGTCTATAAAGCCCCCAAAGAGAGCAACGGCCTTTTCTCCATCGCATCTTTTGAAAGAGCAACGGCCGCCTGTCTGCTCCCCCAAGGGGCATGTCCTCGATTCCTAAGCGTTATCCAAGGATTTCCTGAAGATCCGCCTGAGCGTTGGTGATGGGGGCAATGTTGAAGTTTTCCACTAAAACATTCAACACGTTGGGTGAGAGGAAGGCCGGCAAGGAGGGTCCGAGCTTAATGTTCTTGATGTTCAAGGAAAGCAGCGTGAGTAAAATCACAACGGCTTTTTGTTCATACCAGGAAAGAATCATGGAAAGCGGCAAATCATTGATGCCGCAATCAAAAGCCTCAGCCAAGGCCCCCGCCACCTTAATGGCCGAGAACGCATCATTGCACTGTCCACAGTCCAAAAGCCGCGGCAACCCAGCGACAGTCCCAAAATCCAGTTTGTTGAAGCGGTACTTGCCGCAGGCAAGGGTTAAGATGATGGCGTCCTTTGGCACTGAAAGGGCGAAATCGGTGAAGTAGTTGCGCCCACTTTTTGCGCCGTCGCATCCCCCAATCAAGAAGAAGTGACGGATTTTCCCCTCCTTGACCGCTTCGACAATTTCTCCGGCGTGAGACAACGTGGCTTTATGGCCAAAGCCCGTTAAAATTTCTTTTTTGGGCTCATCTTCCAGGAAGCCCGGCAAGGAGAGTGCTTTTTCAATAACTGGAGTAAAATCCTTATTCCCTTGGGCATCCGCCTGAATATGCAGGCAATGCGGCATCTGAACTACGCCCGAAGTAAACAGGCGATCCTCATAAGAAGAGCGGGGTTTTTGAATGCAGTTGGTGGTCATTAAGATGGCTCCCGGCAACCCATCAAATTCTTTTTGCTGATCCTGCCAAGCCCCTCCGTAGTTTCCGACTAGGTGCGGGTATTTTTTCAGTTCAGGATAGCCATGGCATGGCAGCATCTCCCCGTGAGTATAGACGTTGATGCCCTTATCCTTGGTCTGTTCCAAAAGCATTTTCAGATCCCGCAGATCGTGTCCGGAAATCACGATAAAACGCCCCTTGACCTTATGGATATTGACTTTGGTGGGCTCCGGGTTTCCATAGCTTCCAGTGTTCGCAGCATCCAAAAGTTCCATCACCCGAAGATTTTTCTCTCCGATGCCAAGATTAATGCCAACCCAATCGTTGACCGTCAGCGTCTCATTCAAGGTCTGCGCCAAAAACTTCAAAAATGCCTTCTCGCAGTCTGCATCCCGGTACCCCAAAACAGCGGCATGGTGTCCGTAGGCTGCATATCCCTTTAAGCCATAAATGGCCAATTCGCGCAAAGAAACAAGATCTTCGCCCAAGGCATCCCTCCCGGCAAGCACATGGTAGGAGCGAGCACACGCCACTTGCTGGGATAACTCCTGGGGCGCTACAAAGCTTGCACTCTGGGGGCCCTCTTCGCCCAGTTCTTCCCGCAACGAATCCTTAAGATTTTGGGCCTTATTGATCCATTCCACCAACGTATCGTCTTCAAAATTCACGTTGGTCAAGGTGGTGAACATAATATCATAAACAAAACGCCCCACTGTTTCGTCCATCTCTTTGCCTTTTTCAATCAAACGCGTGGCGTAATACCCGATGCCCTTCGCCTGCTGAACCAATAAATCCTGGAGCGCCGCAACCTTAGGGTCTTTCCCGCAAACCCCCATTTTGGTGCATCCTTTTCCTCCAGCCGTTTGTTCGCATTGGAAACAAAACATTTCCTGGCTCAACCCTTTCACATTTTCTTTCGTAGTCCATTCAATCATGATGATCCTCCTTTTATGGTGATGTGCTTTGGAATCTACTGTCATTATAGGAGTCAAGGGAATCTAAAGAGTGTAACAAGGGATACACCTTCAACCCAATCTGTGGTTTTTTTCATCTACAGGATCTCCCCCGAGAGAAAAAATCACGAATACTTTCTCTGACATATTCATGCAGGAAGTGGACTGATTATGTCATGATCGGCGAATGCATTGGGCCATGTGGAGGAACTAAGAGTCGAAAAACAATGTCGCTTCCTAAGTTCCTGTCTCCCCCCTTATGGGCTTTGCTCCTTCACCTTCTTCTTTCTACAGCGGGTGCAACGACTGCAAAACGCATCCTGCTTTTTTGTATTTTTATGTTCTTTGCAATTCCTGCAAACCCTTGCAGAGCGCGCCTTGAAGCATAGTCATTTCCAGCGCGTTGGTCTATAATGAATTCACCAAACGGAGGTGTTACATGAAAATTGATCTCATCAATATTCCCCTGTTCTACGGCTGTGACCGCCCAGGGGTCGAAGAAGGACCCAAAGTCCTTTCCGATAATGGACTGAAAAACCTTTTGACCGAATACGGCAACGAGGTCGTGCGGGAAGAAACCATTGACGTTCCCCCCTGCAGCGAAGAAGATAAATACAAAGCCCATCCGCAAATTAAATACCTCGAGAGCGTGAAAACCACCAATGAAGCCTTGGCTCAACGCGTTGAGGCCGCTTTAAAAGAAGGCCTTTTGCCCTTCAACATCGGTGGCGATCATGCCCTGGGCATGGGATCCCTTGCTGGGATCAGCTGCGCACTGGGCAACGAAGTGGGCGTCCTTTGGATTGACGCTCACGCCGACATCAATACGCCGCAGACGTCTCCTTCAGGCAACAGCCATGGCATGCCACTGGCCGTCTCAATGGGCGAAGGCCTCGAGGAGCTTTGCAACCTCCATTTCAAGGGTCAAAAAGTGCATCCAAACAACTGCTTCATTATCGGCGCACGTTCCGTGGATGACGGCGAAGTCGCCCTCATCGATCGTCTGGGCATCAACGTATGGTATATGGAAGAGCTGCGGGAGCGCGGCATGGCCGCCATCATCCGTGAGCTGTTCACCATTTTGGACCAGCGTGGTTTAAAGGATCTGCACCTCTCCTACGACATTGATTCTTTGGATATGAGCCTGGTCCCTGGAACTGGAACTCCAGTGCCCAACGGCATGAATCTGGACGAATCCCAGGAGCTTATTTCAGCCATCCTTCAAAGCGGTAAGGTCCGATCCATCGACTTCGTGGAATTCAATCCCAAAAGAGATCATGAAGATCAGGTCACCTTGCACTCCTGTCTTACGATGCTCCGAGCCTTTGCTCAAGCCTTAGGCACCCTTTCATAAAACAAGATCAAGAAAAGAAGATGAAAAGGACCTCCCGCACCCCCAGCGGAAAGTCCCTTTGTCTTTTTTGAAGCCCCGCTCGATAAATCAAGCTTCTTCGTCCCACCACACATCGCCCCAACCACCATCCTTCGCTCTTTGGTAGCGCTCGCCCTCTTTTTTCCGAACGCAAAGAGGGTGGATGCCCGTTTCATCGCAAAGCAGTAGTTCGCGGGCTCCTTTACGAACCAAGGGATGGCGAAGGATGCGCCGACCCCTTGCGCCTTCGGGAGCAGCTTTTGAAAAGAGCATATATTGAAACTTTTCATCCTCATAGGCAAGAGTGGCTCCTTTGAGCCGACGAAGCCTTGCTGAGCGCTGGATCCGCAACGAAAAATGACACCAACTCTCGCTTTCTTCCATGGGACAAGGACCGTTGAAGGTACAGGGCGCAAGCACATGATATCCCTGGGCCAGGGCCTGCGTTCGCATCCGCATCAACCCCTGGGTATGGTGCGGCGTTCCCGGTACCACCAAAAGAAAAAAGGCTGGCTCTTGAGCCAAAACCCGCTGCAAAAGCACCTCCTGCTCCTGATCCTTGAGCTCATTGACCATGTAACTGGCCAAAACAAGGTCGGCTTTGGACCAAGGCCCCTGGGCGAAGGAGGTCTCCTGCCAATGAATGCGGACGCCCTCGCGCAAAGGTAGGGCACGAAGGAGTTTTTCCCCAGCCATTTTCATCGCCGGCTGTTCTTCCAAAAGATGCACCTCAAGGTCCATGGGGAATGTATGAAGAAGGGCCGGAACGCTGCTGGCGGGACCCGCCCCAAGATCCAGGACGCGCAGTGGTTCGGGAAGCGCCTGTTGCGGAATCCGTCGCAAAATCGCCTGCAGCACCAAAGCCGTTGCCGGCAAGCGCCAAGCAAGGTAGCCCAAAGCCTCCATCTGCGAGGCCACCGCAAGATCCGCCCACGCAATGGTTGGGGTGCGATACCGCTTTGATAAAGCGCTCGCCGCGTCCCCGAGAGCGCGCTCCCCCTCTTTGGAGAGCACCTCTTCCACCACCTGATGGAGCTGCATATTCAACCCATTGTCTGCCTTCATTTTTTGCCCTGCCTCATATATGAATAGAATCTTAAATATTGGGATTTCCCCTTGTCGCCTCCCCGCTCCTTAGCCTATAATTCAATCTAGAATCAGACTAAGTGGATTGGTCGAATCAATACAATCATAACAGATTGAGGAGGAAATAAGATGAAAAGCTATGTTTGCACCCTGTGCGGGTACATCTATGATCCCGCAGTAGGCGACGAGGAGAATGGGGTGGCCCCTGGAACGGCTTTTGAAGACATCCCGGAAGATTGGGTTTGCCCTCTTTGCGGTGCCGGAAAAGATCAGTTTGAAGTAGAAGAATAAAAAAATGCCCTGCTGGCGCAAAAAGCCGCAGGGCATTTTTTCATTTTCATCCCTTCAATGGGGCACCCTCCCTTAGGCCAGGGGCGAGGCTCGAGCCACCACCAAAAACCGCAGGGAAACCTCCGGCAACTTCTCCAAAACCCATTGAGCCCCCCGAAGGCTTGCTCCCGTGGTTGCCACATCATCAAACAAAAGAATGGAGCGACCCTTCAACTGATGAATAGTATCTTCCCGCAACGCAAAGGCTTGTTGAAGGTTTTGCAGCCGTTGGTTGCGATTTTTCTTTTTTTGCTGCCCGTCTCGAAGATTGATCAGCCCTTGAACCACAGGAACCTCCAGGGCGCGTCCCCACGAACGGGCAAGATCCCCACAAGGATCAAAGCCTCTTTTTTTAAGGTTGGCGCGACAGCTGGGAATTGGCACAATGCAATCCGGGGTAAAGCCTCCAGGAGGAGTCCACTGGATCAGGTACTGCAAAAGAGCATCCTTTGCGGCAAAGCAGTGATGGTTTTTATATTCATGCAGCAACGCTTGAGCCGTGCCGCAATAATAAAAAAGTGCATCTCCGGGCAAATCGCCCACCGCAAACGAGCCGTAGGGGCGGAGCGTTTTTAGACAAAGAGCGCAAACGCCATCGGAAGAGGCCTTGCAAATCGGGCATTCCCGCTGCTCAAACAAAAGGGAGACGATCCCTTTTCGAAGCGTTGCTTTCGCCATCATCGGAGCTCTTCACGTTCCCAAAGGGTCTGGTTGAATTGCCTTGCGATGTCTTTGGCCCGCAGCATATCCTGCGTCGCTTCCTTGCCAAACAACAGCACCTCGCCATTGATGTCGCTTTGCATCCCTGCCCGAACGCAAAGAAAAACAAAGCCTCGGTAATCCACCGGGGCCCCTGGGGCATCTGCCACGATGAATTCAATGTTTTGAGGAAGTTCGGTAAAGTCTTGAATCGTTGGGCAAAGCATTAAGGCGCGGCCCAAACCTGCGCCCGCTAAAGAAAGCCCCTCTTTTTTTTGGGGGGGCGCCACGAGATCCTTCGCCAAGGAGGGATCGATGCGCAGCAAATAGTCCCTAAGGCTTTCCAAAGTGTCCTCGGGTGCAAAAAGCACCACCAATCGCTGATCGTTTAAGAAAAAGCTTAAAAAATCAAACAAAGAATTGCAGACCCCTTCTTTGGGATCCACTTGGGATAAGAGAATGCGTGGCTCGGAGATGTAGTGGTGTTTCTTTTCCACCAGTCCCTCTAAGCTCATGGCCGAGGAAAACACCTTATCCACCGACAAGGACAGCCGCCGCCGGCCAAGGCGCAAGGCATGAAGAAGAACCTCTTCTTTAAGGGAAAGCGGATACTCAGGAAAGCCCGTCAGATCATCAAAAATCACCAGGTCGTACGCATCACTTGCCAAGAGGGCCTCTGGGGCCTCCAAAAGAACTACGGAGGCCCTGGGGTCCTCTTGGTGCGCCAAAAAAAGATCCAGATTCTTCCAAGGCGCCGATTCCGGGGAAGGCTCCTTCGAAGAGCCTTTCACCCAAAGGATGCGCTCTCCTTTCGTCAAGGCTTGAAACAATCCCGCCAAAGGCTCCAAGCTAGAGTATGGCAGTGCGATCAAATTCAAGTCCTTTTGCCTGCCCGAACGATACCACTGCGCCAATTTCTGGTGTAACGCTCCATTGCGATCCCTCACGGCAACTCCTCCCTTTCCGGGTCCAAAAATGCCTCTTTTTGCAAACCATCCCTTGGGGGCTCTTGATGTGGAAAACCCTCCTGAGCCCTTCGCAGCCGCCAGCCTAGGGAGGTATGGCGCTGAAACGAGCGATCATTTGCGACCATGAAGCGCAGCGCCCTAGAACTCCCGATCAAGACCACTAGGGCTCGGGCTCTAGTAACCGCGGTGTACAGCAAATTGCGATTCATCAAAAGAGGCGGTCCCATAAAGACCGGCAACAGCACCACTGGAAATTCTGAGCCCTGGCTTTTGTGAATGGTAATGGCGTAGGCCAGCTCCAAATCGTCCAAATCCCCCACGCCGTAATCCACATAGCGATCCTCATACTGCACCGTGACAATCTGATCTTCCTTGGCTAGGGACGCTACATACCCCACATCTCCATTGAACACTCCGGTTTCTTCCGCCTCGATTCCCGGGATTGCTTCTAGGGTGTTGCGGGATTTTAACTGGTAGTTGTTGCGGTTTTGCATGACCTTATCGCCGATGCGAAATTCGGTGAAGCCCGCTGAAGCTCCCTTGGGATTGAGCACCCCTTTTAAGTGCTCATTGAGGGCGTGAATGCCCAAATCTCCTTTGCGCATGGGGGAGAGCACCTGAATGTCGCGCAAGGGGTCCCACTCTTGATGAAATTTTGGCAACCGCTCTTGCACCAGGCCAATGAGGCAATCCACCGTGGCGGGGGCATCGGGAGTCTCAAGGAAGAAAAAATCCCCCGCCCGCGCATTCATCAAAGGCGCCTCACCATGATTGATCCGGTGAGCATTGACGGTGATCATGGATTCCTTGCCTTGGCGATAAATCCGCTCAAGACGCACCACCGGACAGGCGCCCCCTTCCATAATGTCGGAGAGCACCCGGCCTGGGCCCACGCTGGGCAGCTGATCGGCATCCCCCACCAATACCAAGCGAGTACTCTGCTTTAGAGAGGACACGAGGTGCTTCATCAAGAGGACATCGATCATGGAGGCCTCATCGATGATGACGCAGTCCGCCTCCAAAAGGTCGCCCTCTTGGTCGTCAATGCCCTCCTCGCTCATGCCCAAAGAGAGCATTCGATGGATGGTTTTGGCTTCGCCTCCTGTGGCTTCACTCATTCGCTTGGCGGCGCGCCCCGTGGGAGCCGCCATCAAAACCTTTTGGTTTGAGCGCTCCAATAGGGTTAAAATGGCTTTGATAATGGTGGTTTTCCCCGTGCCTGGGCCCCCCGTGATGACGACCATCCCCTCTTCCACAACACTCAGTATCGCTTTTTTTTGCTGCGGATGCAGCGTCAGGTGATGCTCCTTCTCATAGCGCTCGAAAAACTGCTCCGGGTTAACCTTCAGCCGGGGGAAGACTTGCCTGCCTCCCAAAAGAAGATGCTCCGCAATCTGCACCTCGCTGTGCCAGTAGCTGCCGATGAAGGCGCATTGCTCGCCATCGATCTCCTCCACCTTTAGGCTGTCCTGAAGAATCATGTGCCTAAGTGCGGTCAAAATGGACGCCTCCTCAACCTCCAAAAGCTTCCCTGCCTCTTTTAATAGAGCCGTCAAGGGCATACAGGTATTCCCCGCGCCGCCAAAGGCTGCCACGGTATAATGGAGCCCACTCTCGATGCGAAAGGGGGAATCCTTCTCAATGCCCAGGTTCATGGCGATGCGATCCGCCGTGCGAAAGCCAAAGCTCGGAATGTCCTCACAAAGAACGTACGGGTTTTCCCGCACGCGCCCGATGGCGGCTTGTCCGTACCGATTGTATATTTTCATGCATTGTCGCGGCGTCACGCCATAGCTTTGCAAAAAGACCATAATGGTTCGAACTTCACGGCTACGCTCATAACTTTGGGCGATGCGCTCCAGCTTTTTTTCGCCAATCCCCTCCACTTCCTTGAGCCTTGTTATATCCTCATCCATGACCTCAAAGAGCTCCAGCCCAAAGTAAGCCACCAGGCGTTTGGCCAACGCTGGGCCAATGCCCGCCAGCACGCCGGAGGAGAGGTATCGTTCGAGCCCTTCCTTCGTTTCCGGTCGGATTTCCTCTGCCTTTTCAACTTTCAGCTGAGGGCCGAAGCTTTTGTGCTCCACCATCTCGCCTTCAAGCGCCACCAACATGCCTTCATAAACCCAAGGCAAGGTGCCCGTAAAGGTCAAAACAGTGCCGGCTCCCTTGACGCGAGCCACCACATATCCGGTTTCTTCATTCCGGTAAATGATGTCCTTGACCGTTCCTTTAATATCCAGCTCCTCCACCTCCTTGGCTTGTCTTTCTCCATTATACCGAAGATCGGTGCGAAATTCCGAATCTTTCTGCTCCCACGCTCCCTAGTATTTTGGCGCGTTCCCCCTTTTTCATGCATCGGGCCCCTCTTCTTCTGGATCCGGCATCCTGCTACAATAAAAGATAAGGAACAGCGTCCCCTGGGACAAGACCCCATAAGGACCCGGAATCCATTCCCTGGATTCGAAAGGAGATCCCATGATATTCAATAATGTTCAATTAATCACCCCCGATAGCTCCTTCCTAGGAGCCCTACGCCTCGATGGCGCAACCATCCAAGAAATCCGAAGCCCGGAGGATCTGCCCTTTACGGCCGCCCCCGGCGAAGCCGTTTGGGACGCAAACGGCCAATACATCCTCTCCCCTGGGTTCATCGACGTGCACATCCACGGTGCCGGCGGCGCCGACACGATGGACGCAAGCTTGGAGAGCCTTTGCACGATCTCGGAGACCATCAGCCGCTTCGGGACCACCTCATTTTTAGCCACCACCATGACCCAGTCTCCCGAACGGGTTCGCGCCGCCGTACAGGCTGTGAAAAAATGGGGGCCGGAAGTTCGGGGCGCTCAGATTCTCGGTCTTCACCTGGAAGGCCCCTTCATCAGCCCCGAGGCCATTGGCGCCCAAAACCCCAACTTTGTTGCCGCCCCTTCGGTGTCGCTCTTTCAGTCCCTCGTAGAAGAAGCGGAGGATTTGGTCGTTACCGTGACCTTGGCCCCCGAACGCCAAGGGGCTGAAGAATTGATCCGTTACCTTCGGGGCAAGGACATCAATGCCGCCATGGGACACACCAAAGCAACCTATGAACAAGCCAAAGAAGGCATGTCCTGGGGCTGCAACCATGCCACCCACCTATTCAACGCCATGACCGGCCTGCACCATCGGGCCCCCGGGGTGGTGGGGGCCGTGCTGGACTCGGACATTACCGCAGAAACCATCGCCGACGGCATTCACGTTCTTTGGCCGGTGCTTCGAAGCGTTTATCACCTCATGGCCCCAGAACGCATGATTCTCGTCACCGATGCCATGATGGCCTGCGGCATGCATGAGGGAACGTATTCCTTGGGCGGTCAAAAAGTGTTCGTCAAAGACGGCGCCGCTCGCTTGGAAAAAGGCGCTTTGGCCGGTTCGATCCTAACCATGGGCGATGCGGTCAAAAATGTGGCGCAACATACCGACCTTGCACTGCATGAAGTTCTGCGCATGGCTACCTTCAATCCCGCACGACTATGTGGCGTCGCCGATCGCAAAGGGCGCTTGGCCCCAGGCTATGATGCAGATCTCGTCCTTTTGAACAAGGATCTAGACGTTTGCGCCGTCTTCGTCCAAGGCCGATTGGTTCATCAATCCCCCACTGGTCCCTTTCCCGCCGCCCACGCAGCTCCCGATAAAAAATAAAGAAAAGATCCGCCTTATCCAATGAAGCGAACCCCCAAAAGTAAGACCAAAATCCAACTTTTGGGGATCCTCTCATAAGAGGGCGGATCTTTTTTCTATCCTGAGCCAGTCCTTGGGCGTCGATGCGAGGGGAGCTCTTTTAGAGCTCTTTAATCAACGCCCGAACCTTCATGGGCATATCCCAGGGCGCCTCGCCGGAGCGCAAAATCAAAAGCACCACCTCCGGCCGGTTGCCGAGCCGAGGAAGCGGCTTTGATAGCCCCAATCCACTGGAGACGTATAGATGACTTCCTTTGTAGGAGAAAAGCCCCTTATCGAGCTCCGGGAAAAAATGCCACGTGGGCGAGAGAACTCCACCAAGCCCGGGCAGACGAAGGACGCCCCCATGGACGTGCCCTGAGAGCATCAGATCATAGCCATAGGATGCGATGGAGCGAAAATAATAGGGCCGGTGACATAAAGCAACATTGAACTGCTCCGGATCGGGCAAAGGCAGTTCCCGGAAGGGTTCAAAGGACTCTTCCTCCAGATGAATGTCTTCATAGATCCCACGACGGTCGGCAAGCCCTGCAAAGCGAATGGGACGCCCCGGCATCTGCCAAGAATCATGGGCTAGTCGGACGACGCCCAAATGGTCCAATCGTTCGAACAGACGCGTTTCCTCCCGCCCCTGAAGGGTTTTGCTTTCTTTTTGGGATTCATGATTGCCCGTCACGTAGAGCTTGGGCAGATCGCGGTCCAAGCGGGTGATAAGCTCCAAGAAAGAAGTTCCTTCATCCCGGATGTGGTGAACCATGTCCCCAGTCATGCAAAGAACATCCGGCTGGGCCGCCGTGATCATGGCCGCCAAACGGCTGTTGTGACGCCCATAGCGGGCCCCGTGCAAATCAGTAATTTGGGCAATGCGCAAACGATCCAATGAAGGATCCAGATCCTTTAGATAAAGCTCTCGGATAACTAGGTGTAGGGCTTGATTTTGCACCACCTCATAGACGCTGAGCGCTGCGATTCCTGTGGCTGCAATGACTAGGTGCGGCAAATACTTTTTCAAGACGTCTCCTCCCTCAAAGCAATGAAGAAATCCATCCATGGAATTCCATGGCTTCGATCTTTTTTAGTATACGTCAAATCGAACGGGAAAAAAACACCCCGCGCGACAAGGCGCCCCTTCTGCTTGGACCCAACACCCGCTTGGTCCCTTTTGGCCTCCTTCGCTTCAAAAGCCCCCCGAAGAACGGCTGATACCATACGCCGTTCTTCGGGGGGCTTCAAAGAGCGATCGCTCTTATGCTTTTTGCGCCAATTCCTTCATGGCGCTTTGAATCGCGTCGACGCGGTTGAGCTCTTCCCAAGGCAAATTCAGATCGCTTCGTCCAAAATGGCCATAGGCAGCTACCTGACGATAGAGGGGACGACGTAGATTCAAGGTCTTAATGATGGCGCCGGGCCGCAGATCAAAGACTCGATGAATCACTTTAATGATCGCGTCAGAATCCATCGTTCCCGTGCCGAAGGTATCCACTTCAATGGACACAGGTTCGGCCACGCCGATGGCGTAGGCCAATTCGATTTCGATCTTATCGGCCACCCCAGCAGCAACTAGGTTTTTAGCCACCCAGCGCGCTGCATATGCCGCAGAACGATCCACCTTCGTGGGATCCTTACCCGAGAAGCAACCCCCGCCATGGCGTCCGTAGCCGCCATAGGTGTCCACAATGATCTTACGGCCCGTGAGGCCCGAATCTGCGCCCGGACCGCCCAACACAAAGCGACCGGTGGGATTGATGAAATAACGGGTGTTTTCATCCAAAAGATATGCGGGAATCACCGGCAGAATCACCTGTTCGCGGATGTCCTGGGTGATTTGCTCCAAGCTCACATCCGGTGCATGCTGTGTGGAGATGACGATGGTGTCCACCCGTACGGGCGTTTCATCTTCATATTCCACCGTAACCTGGGTTTTTCCGTCCGGCCGAAGATACGGCAGGGTTTTGTCCTTTCGCACCATTGCTAAGCGGCGGGCCAGCTGATGCGCCAAATCAATGGGCATGGGCAGATAGTTTTCCGTTTCGTTGGTAGCAAACCCGAACATCATGCCCTGATCTCCGGCACCAAAGGTTTCCTCAAAGGTTTTTTGCGCCTCGCCACGAGCTTCCAGAGCGTTGTCCACGCCCATGGCGATATCCGGACTTTGTTCGTTGATGGTGGTCACTACCGCGCAGGTTTCGGCATCGAAACCATATTTTGCCCGTACGTAGCCGATCTCTTTAATGGTTTTTCGCACCAGCTTTTGAATGTCGATGTAGCAGGACGTGGTGATTTCGCCCATGACCATGACCAGTCCCGTGGTGGCACAGGTCTCGCAGGCCACTCGGGCATCAGGGTCATCGGTTAGGATGGCGTCCAGTACTGCGTCGGATATTTGGTCGCAGACTTTATCCGGATGTCCCTCCGTGACGGATTCAGATGTGAATAATCGTTTCATGACATACCTCCCGGTTCATGATTATCATAAGGGGTGAGATGAGCCTCTGTCCTCGCCCAAAAAGGTGGTTTTGACCATGAAAAATCCCCCTTGCCGGCAAGACAAGAGGGAGTAAAACACCATCTCTCATCTTGCGATCATCATCGCCGGAATTGGCACCGTACGCTTTCGCCGGTTGCCGGGTTTCACAGGGCCTAGTCCCTCCACCTCTCTGGATAAGAGCAGATATTCAGTTGTAGTTTGGTGGAGGAGAGTGGATTTGAACCACTGAAGTCTAAGACAACAGATTTACAGTCTGCCCCCTTTGGCCACTCGGGAACTCCTCCTGGAGCTGGTGGTCAGAATCGAACTGACAACCTGCTGATTACAAATCAGCTGCTCTGCCTTTGAGCCACACCAGCGTAAACAGGTCTGCCTATTGGCAGGGTATCGGAAAAATATGGTGGAGGAGAGTGGATTTGAACCACTGAAGTCTAAGACAACAGATTTACAGTCTGCCCCCTTTGGCCACTCGGGAACTCCTCCTTGATGAACCGACAAACACTATTATATACGGCATTGACGCTATTTTTCAAGCCCTTTTTCCGACTTTCTTATAAATTCTTGCTGATTCCTCGACCCAAGTCCTCCTTGAAGGCTCGTCCCGCCCCCGCTCGCGCCCATTAAAAAACCCCCTGCCCCTTGAAGGATCGCACAATCCTCGAGGGCAGAAGGTTCTAGTTACTTCTTTTGAGCGCCTTGGACCGTCTCAATGCGCGCCAAGGCCCGAGCCAAGTCTTCCTTTAATTCGGCGGCGCGGGTCTTGGACGCCCCTTGCAGCGCTTCCAAAGCGTCCTTCTTCGCCCGCAGGGCGCGGGAGAGATCAATGTCTTCTTTTCGCTCCGCCGCGTCCGCTATGAAGAGAACCTCATCGGAGAGGACGCGCAGAACTCCACGCGCTGTGAAGAGAATCCTTTCTTGACCCCCTACGGCGTAGCGCGTCGTGGCCGGGCGGGTCAAGACGATGAGGGGCGCATGGTTGGGCAGTATTTCAAATTCACCCACTTCGCTCTTTGTGAACAGCCGCTCGGCATGGGGCTCATCCACGAGGACCCGATCCACCGTAACGATTTTAAGATGCATCATCCGCCTGCATCTCCTTGGCCTTCGCTAAGACGTCTTCAATCGTTCCGCAAAAGAGGAATGCCCCTTCGGGCACGCCGTCGTGCTTGCCTTCAAGAATCTCTCGGAAGCCTCGGATCGTCTCTTTGATGGGCACGTATTTGCCCTCCATTCCCGTGAACTGTTCGGCCACGCGGAAGGGCTGAGAGAAGAAGCGCTGAATTCTACGGGCTCTGGCTACCGTGGCCCGATCCTCTTCTGAGAGCTCCTCCACGCCCAAAATGGCGATGATGTCCTGAAGTTCCTTATATTTTTCCAGCACCTGAATGACTCGGCGGGCCACATCGTAGTGCTCTTTGCCCACCACCAAAGGATCCAGAATCCGGCTCGTAGAGGCCAAAGGATCTACGGCGGGGTAGATGCCCAGCTCCACAATTTTCCGATCCAGCACCGTGGTGGAATCCAGGTGGGAGAACGTTGTGGCAGGGGCCGGATCCGTCAGGTCATCGGCGGGCACGTAAACCGCCTGCACGGAGGTGATGGAGCCATGGATGGTGGACGTGATGCGCTCTTGCAGCGCCCCCATTTCCGTAGCCAGGGTGGGCTGATACCCCACTGCTGAGGGAATACGGCCCAATAGAGCCGAAACCTCGGATCCCGCTTGGGAAAAGCGAAAGATGTTGTCGATGAACAACAAGACATCCTGTCCTTGATCTCGGAAATATTCCGCCATGGTGAGCCCCGTTAAGGCAACGCGCATGCGCGCGCCGGGCGGCTCGTTCATCTGTCCGAATACGAGGGCCGTCTTTTTAATGACGCCCGATTCTTGCATCTCCCGATACAAATCGTTGCCCTCACGGGAGCGTTCCCCAACGCCTGTAAAAACGGACAAGCCGCCGGCCTCTTTGGCGATGTTGTTGATGAGTTCCTGGATCAAAACGGTTTTGCCGACGCCGGCGCCTCCAAAAAGACCTACCTTGCCTCCCTTCATGTATGGGGCAATGAGATCGATGACCTTGATGCCCGTCTCAAACATGGCGGGTTCCACGGATTGCTCCTCAAAGCTGGGGGGCTTGCGGTGAATGGGCAAGTATTTGTCGGCATAGACCGTGGGTCCTCCGTCAATGCTGCGCCCCAATACGTCAAAGAGTCGGCCTAAGGTCTTCGTACCCACGGGCACCGTGATGGGCGCCCCGATGTCCAGCACTTCCATGCCGCGCATCAAACCGTCCGTAGCTTCCATGGCAATGGCGCGCACAATGTCATCTCCCACGTGCTGCTCGACCTCTGCATAAACAATATGATCCCCCATCTTGATTTCCAATGCGTTGAAAATCTGAGGCATATGATTGGACTTGAACTGGATGTCCAGTACCGGTCCGATGATCTGTACGATTTTTCCGATATTATCTGCCATCGGTCCTCCTATTTGAGCGCTTCAGCACCCCCGACGATTTCTGTGATCTCCTGCGTAATGGCCGATTGGCGCACCCGGTTGAGTTGTTTTGTAAGATTGCGCAAAATGTCGTCGGCGTTTTTATTGGCATTATCCATGGCTTGCATCCTTGTAGAATGCTCTGAGGTTTTGGCGTGAAGCAAAATATGATATAACTTTTCCCTCAGATACATGGTGAAGATTTGATCCTGCATATCTTTGGCGGAAGGTTCAAAATCAAACTCAATGCGCTGGGCTTCCTCCGGCTTTTTAGGAACGGCCGGAAAAGGCAACAGCACCTCCACTTCAATTTCATGGCGCAGGGCCGATTGGTATCTCATATATACGGCCTTCACCGAGCGCACGTATCCATTGCGATAGAGCGAAAGGGCATGATCCAAGAGGTCCTTCGTATCATCAAAGCCCGGCAAATCCCCAAGACCCAAAAGTTCAAAGTGCTCCCTGGAATGCGCGGCGCGCATCTGGCTGGTGCCCCGATGGCCGGTGGCGATGATGTAGGGCTCTTCCTCTTCGTCGGCCATCGCCGCTTTTGCAGCTTTGATGACCTCCGTATTATAGCCCCCCACGAGGCCCTTGCCGGAATTGAATAAAATAAACAGCGTTTTTTTGCTGGGGGTGGGGTTTTGCACAAAGACGCTGACTTCTTGAAACTCACGTTCCTCCACGGAGCTTAAAATCTCCCGCACGATGTCCGTAAACGCTCCAAAGTGTCGGTCGTTGGCGGCGAGCTGGATCCGGGCCTTTTGATACTTGGAGGTAGAAACCAGCCCCATGGCTTGGGTAATCTTTCGCGTGGAGGTGACGGTTTTTAGCCGCCGCTTCAGGCTAAGTAGCGTTACACCGGCCATACTTACACCTTCCGTCCGCCGTAGTAGTCCCGGGTAAACTCTTGGATCGCAAGATCCAGTTTGTTCGTGAGTTCTCCCGTTAAATCCCCTTGCGTCAAAATGTCTTTGCCGATGTCTCGGTGGTAGGTGTCCATGAACTCCAAAAATTCACTTTCAAAACGCCCCACATCGCGAACATCGATGTGATTGAGCTTGTTGTTCATGACCGCATAAAGGATCATAATCTGCTTTTCATAGCGCATGGGCTGATATTGCGGTTGTTTTAATACCTCCACAATCCGCTGCCCCTTGTCCAAAAGGTTTTTGGAGGAGGCATCCAAATCGGTCCCGAACTGAGAGAAGGACTCCAATTCCCGATATTGGGCCAAATCCAAACGCAGCTTTCCAGAAACCTTCTTCATGGCCTTGCTTTGCGCATTGCCGCCAACTCGGGATACCGAAATACCAGGGTTGATGGCGGGGCGAATGCCATTGTAGAACAGATCCGACTGCAAAAAGATCTGTCCGTCGGTGATGGAAATAACGTTGGTGGGAATGTAGGCGGTAATATCTCCGGCAAGGGTCTCAATAATGGGCAGCGCCGTCATGGACCCCCCGCCCAGATCGTCCGAAAGCCGAGCAGCGCGCTCAAGGAGTCGGGAGTGAATGTAAAAGACATCCCCTGGATAAGCCTCCCGTCCGGGCGGACGGCGAAGCAAGAGAGACATGGCCCGGTAGGCCACGGCATGCTTGGACAAATCATCGTAGACGACCAAAACATCCCGGCCTTTATTCATGAAGTATTCAGCAATAGCGCAACCTGTATAGGGGGATAAGTACTGCAGCGGAGCGCTCTGCGAGGCCGTAGCCGACACAATGGTCGTATAATCCATGGCTCCAGCTTTGGTCAAGACATTATAAATGCTGGCGACGGTGCTCTGCTTTTGCCCAATGGCCACATAAACACAAAGGACATTTTTCCCTTTTTGATTCAAGATGGTGTCCAGGGCAATCTGGGTTTTTCCCGTCTGACGGTCCCCGATGATCAGTTCGCGCTGCCCTCGGCCAATGGGCACCATGGAGTCAATGGCCTTGATGCCCGTCTCCAAAGGCACCGATACCGACTTACGCTCGATGATTCCTGGGGCCGGAACCTCTACCGGACGAGAGGCTTTGGTTTCAATGGGACCCTTGCCGTCAATGGCTTCGCCCAAGGCGTTGACCACTCGACCGATCATGGCTTCCCCCACGGGGACCTCCACCACTCGGCCGGTTTTTCGCACAATGTCCCCTTCCTTTACGGCATCCGCCGCACCCAAAATTACGGCCCCCACGTTGTCGTATTCAAGATTCAGCGCCATGGCCCGGATGCCGCCGGAGAACTCCAAAAGCTCTCCTTCCATGCAGTTGTCCAGCCCATAGATGCGTGCGATGCCGTCGCCGATTTGCACGACACTGCCCGAATCCACTGTTTCGATTTTCTTGTCAAAACGCTCAATCTCCGTACGAATGACGGAGGTGATTTCTTCTGGTTTGATCTTCATACTTGGTTTTCCTCGATGCGGGCAAACATGGACTGCCGAATGTCCTCCAACGAAGAGCGAAGACTTCCGTCCATCAAGTCGTCTCCGACGCGGACCACCATGCCACCGATGATGGCGGGATCCACCGTCTCGTCGATTTGCACTTTTTTGTGGTACTTCTTGGTCAGCACCCGCTCCAGTTCCTCCCGCTGTTCTTGTTTTAGGGGCTGGACGGTTCGAATTCGTGCAATCACCGTTCCCCGGTGTTCCAGATCGATTTTCTTTAGTTCTTCCAATTTCTCTTTCAAAAAGAGAATACGGTCCTTTTCAATGAGGATCAAAAGAAAGGTGAGAAGGTCCTCATCAATCTTCCCCTTGAATAGGTTGATGAAAAACTTCTTTTTTTCTTTGGTGGAAATCTCCGGATGCCGAATCACCCGCTGAAAATCCGCCGACTCATCGATGACCTTTACAATACCGGTCAGATCGTCAATGTACTTGTCCACCCGACCCTTGGCCTCAGCCACATCATAAAGGGCCTGGGCATAGCGCCGATCGAGAAATTCATACATTATTCTTCCCCCAGCTTTTTGATGACGTCATCCACCAGCCGATCGTGGGTCGCTTCCGAAGCGTCCGAGCCGATGGCTTTTTGGGACAAGGCCGTGGCCAGCTCCACTACATTGCGCCGCATTTCTTTGCGGGCCTGTTCGCGCTCGCGTTCAGCGTCGGTGTTGCCCCGCCGGACAATAAGACGCGCTTCTTCCCGAGCATCACCCACGATGTCCTCGTAAAGATCTTCCGCCTTATGCTTGTAATCATTGATAAGGGCAATGCCGCGCTCTTTCGCGGTGTGATTGGTTTCTTCTGCTTGGGCCAGCAGCCGCTCGGCTTCTTCCCGATCGGCGATGGCTTTATCGATGTTGTCCCGAACGATGTTGTTTCGTTCCTCCATGGCCGCTTTGATCTTTTTGAAAAAGAAAAAACGGACGATGAAGTAAAAAATCATAAAATTAAGGACACTCGCCAGTATTTCGCTTACTTCAATGCTCATCCTTTCCTCCTGAAGGTCTTCTTGTTCCGGTTCATGATTCGGTGCAAAAGGGCCATGCGCCGGTTAGCTCAATCCGACAAAAATAAGGAGGATGGCAACCAAAAGACCGTAGATGGCGGTTGCTTCCGCAAATGCCGACCCGATGACTAGCACCGTGATGATCTTTCCGGAAGCCTCGGGCTGACGGGAGACCGATTCCACGGCCTTTCCAGTGGCAAGTCCTGTGGAGATTCCTGCTCCGACACCGGTAAAAACTGCAAGAGCTGCCGCAAGGGCTCTCATTCCTAATTCCATAATAACAATGTCTCCTTTTCTTTAGCTATGGGCTCTATGCCTTGGCATAAAGCATAATGGCCGGGGATTTTCTCCCCGATTTCTTTTTGAGTTTCTCACCTGTTCTTGCTCCAAGGGAGCACTTCATGTCCAAACTCGATGGTAAGAACCGGTGAAAAAGTGAAGGCGTTACGAACTACTCTTCTTCCCCCCGGGATTCTTGATCGATCAATTTGATTTGAATCATGGTCAGGAAGGTGAAAATGACTGCCTGAATGCCCCCATCGAAAATATCAAAGTAGGCGTGAAACGGCAGCGGAAGGACCAAGGCAGATAGTTTGACAAAATGGAGCAACGCGCCATAGATGAGACTCATGATGACGGTGGCGGCCAAAATATTGCCGAAAAGCCGAAGGGCCAGGCTGATGGGGAAAATAATGCGTTCCAGTAAGGTAATGGGCAACAAAAACGGCATGGGTTTGACGTAGGATCGAAGGTATCCGCCTAAGCCCGCCGAACGGATGGCGTACCCATGAATGATGGCAAAAGACACGATGCCAAGGCCCAGCGTGGTGGAAAAACTTGACGTGGCGGGTTTTAAACCGAACAGGCCGGCAAGATTCTGACCGATCAAATACAATATCAAGGCGCCGATAAAGGGAATAAACGCCCGATAGGAGGCCCCCATATTTTCGTCCACGATGTTTTTCACAAAACCATAAATGGTCTCTGCAAGAATCTGTCGTCTGGTTTCCGGAATAACCTTGGGACGCATCCCAAGCCAAATGAATCCCAAAGACAGGACAATCATCACCCCGGTGGACACCACCATGGGTTTGGTCAATGCAAGATGCAAGGGCCCCAAATTCCAGGTAGCAATGGGTCCTTCCGTGATGAAGTCAACCATGTGCATGAATGATCACTCTCCTTTTTGCTGAAGGGTACGGGTATAGAGGATGAGTCCGGCAAAGAGAATGGGAAAGCCCATCAGATAAAAGATCACAAACTCCCGACGCATCAAAAATAAAACGGCACCAAGGCCAGCGGACAAGAGCACCTTGCCGAAGCTGACCAAGAGGGGGAAAAACGAGCTTTTCCCTGTTTTTAAATGCCTTGCTGCCGTATGCATCGAAACGATGAAGCCTCCTACAGCCACAAAGGTGCCCAACAAAAGGGACAAACCTTGCGGTATGTCCCTTCCAATGCTTACAAGACCTGCCAGGGGCAAGGCAATGATGGATGTCGTTTTAATTAAGTGGGTGATCAGCGCCCGGTGATCTTGATCCATTTTCCATTTGCTCCTCTTTTAGAACAACGTTTATTATATGCCTGTAATTTCATGAAATCAAGAAACCCCAGGGGAACAATCCATGAATCTCTTAAATCTAAAGGCGTTATCCCCCATTTAAAATGGAAATTTCAAAAAAAATCAGGGTTTGAAACACTTTGCACCCTCGGAAAAAAGACGATTGAATGCTAAATTTTGTCAAATTCAGTCGCGATTGTCTTTTTTTTGATGCCCAGGTTATTTTGTGCCGAACAACCGATCTCCCGCATCCCCAAGTCCGGGAAGAATATAGCCCTTCTCATTGAGTCGATCGTCGATGTGGGCGACATAAATATCCACGTCCGGATGCGCCTTTTGCAGCGCTTGGATCCCTTCCGGGGCCGCAATGAGGCCCACAAAGCGGATGGAGGAGGCCCCTCTTTTCTTAAGCATGGAAATGGCGTCCACGCAGGATCCCCCGGTGGCCAGCATGGGATCCACGACAATGATGTCGCGCTCGCTGATATCCGTGGGCAGCTTGCAGAAATACTCCACCGGCTGAAGGGTTTCTTCATCACGATAAAGACCAATGTGTCCAACCTTTGCGGCAGGAACGAGCTTTCTCATCCCCTCCACCATGCCAAGGCCGGCACGCAAAATGGGCACGATGGCGAGTTTTTTGCCCGAGAGCATCCGGCACTTTGCCGTGCACATAGGAGTCTGCACTTCCACCTCTTCCGTGCTGATGTTGCGAGTCACTTCATAGGCAAGAAGCATGGCAATTTCCTCCACCACCTCTCGGAATTCCTTGGACCCGGTGTTTTTATCTCGAATGATGGCCAGCTTATGCTGGATCAAGGGGTGGTTCACTTCTACAATTTGGCTCATATGCTACCTCCAGATTTGTTCGTCGGGCCCTCGGGCAGTCCGGGGATGAAAAGGGGCTCCTTTTGCCATTAGACCGTTGCCGTAGCCCTGCTTTAAAAATTATAGTACAAAAATCCCATGCATGGGGACCCAAGGGGTGACTTTTCCTGAGCCTTAGGGCAGGATAATTTCTCGGCTCGCCGCTTTTCTGATGCGGTTCATTAAGGAGCGCCCCAAGCCCTTCTCCAAGACCCCTTGTAAAAGAATCCGCCTGATCCCTTGATCGTCTGCGGCGCGAAAAAGTTCAAACAAATCCTTGGACGCCGCTTGGACGTTTGCATAGTGCACGAGACTTTTTGCCCGTTGGCGGCCCTGGGCCGAATCTTTGGGGGCCCTGAGCGCTATGGATCCCTTCAGGGCGGTTCCCTGCGGGCAAGCCGCTCCCTCCTGTTCATCGATAAACACCAAAAGGCATTGCGTATCGGCCGCCTCTTGCATGGCGCGGCGCACCGTCTCTCGTGGTCCGCTCCATAGCTCAACTTCTGCCGTCGGAGCATAGTGGCGATATTTCATGCCGGGCGCCCGAGGGGGCTCCCCTTTTTTTAGAGGCGCCGGCTGCGCCAAGGGGCCAATGAGAAGCTCCAACATTTCCTGCGTGATGGCTCCAGGACGAAGAATCTCCGGAGGATCCACCGTGAGGTCCAAAATCGTGGACTCCAAGCCCACCGCGCAGGACCCCTCGCCCAAAATAAGATCCACCCGCCCCAAAAGATCCTCCACACAGCGCTCATAGGTGGTGGGCGAGGGTCGTCCGGAGCGATTGGCTGAGGGGGCCGCCAAGGGACGCCCCGTTGCCTCAATGAGCTCAAGAGCTAAGGATTTCGCAGGCATGCGAATGCCCACGGTGGGCAATCCCCCCGTGGTTTCATCGGGTACCCTCGGATCCTTATGAAAAACCAGCGTCAGGGGCCCGGGCCAAAAAGCCTCCATCAAAGGCCGGGCGGCTTCGGGCACCTCGCGCACCAGCCCCGTCAACTCCCGGCTCGCCACATGGAGGATCAATGGGTTGTCCGAAGGACGTCCCTTGGCCTCAAAAATTCCTAAAACGGCCGCGGCCGAAAGGCCGTCCGCCCCGAGGCCATAGACTGTTTCCGTTGGGAACGCCACCGTGCCCCCCGAGCGCAAAATGTCTCCGGCTTGCTTCAAGGCTCGCGCCCGCGATTCCTTGGAAGCGCCCGTTAAATCAATGCATCGTGTCTGTTTGACCTTGGATCCTTCCATCCTTATGACCCTCCCCCCGTTTGGGCCTCGCCCTAACGCTCGCTTCGCTCATAAATACCCGGTCCAAATGCAGGCAGCCATCCTTTAAGATGGCTGTCCAAGCTAAGCTCAACGGACCTCTTGGCCCATGAGCTTTAATTTTTCACTCTGATCGTAGGCGATGAGGGCGTCAATCATCTCATCAATGTCCCCATCCATAAACGCATCCAGCTTGTAGAGCGTCAACCCGATCCGATGGTCGGTCACACGCCCTTGCGGGAAATTGTAGGTGCGAATCCGCTCGGAGCGGTCCCCCGTCCCCACCTGAGAGCGACGCTCTTCGGCGATGCCTTGGCTGCGTTCGGCTTCCGCCAGTTCGTACAGCCGAGCCTTGAGCACCTTCATGGCCTTTTCTTTGTTCTTCAGCTGGGATTTTTCATCCTGCATGGCCACCACCAGTCCAGAAGGAAGGTGCGTGATGCGCACCGCAGAGTCCGTCGTGTTGACGGACTGTCCGCCGTTTCCCGAGGACCGATAAACGTCGATGCGCAAATCGTTGGGATTGATCTCCACTTCCACATCATCCACTTCCGGCATAATGGCAACGGTGGCGGTGGACGTGTGAATGCGCCCGGAACTCTCCGTTTCCGGAACGCGCTGGACTCTATGAACGCCCGATTCGTACTTAAGTCTGGAATAGACTCCGTCGCCCCGGATCATAAAGACCACTTCTTTAAATCCGCCGATGTCCGTCTCATTGAGGTTCATCAGCTCCACCTTCCAGTTTTTGGTTTCTGCGTATTTGGTGTAAAGGCGGTAGAGGGAATGGGCAAAAAGCGCCGCTTCATCGCCGCCGGCGCCACCCCGAATCTCCACAAAGACGTTTTTCTTGTCGTTGGGATCCTTCGGGAGCATCAAAATTTGCAGTTCCTCTTCCAAGGCGCTGAGTTGTTCTTCCAAGACCCGGTTGTCCTCTTGGAACATTTCCTTCATTTCGGGATCCAGATCACCCTCATGGAGCATCTGTTGATTCTCCGAGAGCTGGGCTTGGGTTTGTTTCATCAGACGAACCTTGGTGACAATGTCTTCGAGCTCAGAATGCTCTTTGACCAACTTTTGCCACTGCGCCTGATTGCTCATGATCGCTGGATCCGCGATTTGATGGGATAATTCGTCGTATTTGTTTTCAATGAAGCTTAAGCGCTCCAGCATAATTGATCACTCCAATTTTTCTTCGGGGCGTCTCCCCCGGGGATAGCACAAAGTACATGGTGAAGACGAAGACTACAACGTCCTTCGCCAAAGGGCCCGAACGATGCGAGGCCGCCCGGAGAGGTCTGCGAGGACCTCCACGTTCTGCCAGTCATAGCTTCTTAAAAGGGCGGGAACGCTCACGCCCTGATCGGCGCCGATTTCAAGGAACAGCAAGCCGCCGTTTCTTAAGTGCTGCCGTGCTTTGTCGGCGATGCGCTCGTAGAAGAACAGGCCCGTTTCTCCTGCGTCTAAGGCGCTGCGGGGCTCATAGTCCCGGACGTCTTTTGACAGGTTTTTCCAATCCCTCGTGGGGATGTAGGGTGGATTGGAGACGATGAGGTCAAAATTCCAAGGCGTGGCCAGCCCATCGAATAAATCCGCATGAATCCACTGAGTCTGCAGGCTAACGCCCAGGCGCAGCGCATTTTGGCGAGCAAGAGCCAAGGCCGATTCGCTCAAATCCGTCAAGGTAACCTTGGCCTCAGGCAAGGCTTTGGCGAGGGACAGCCCGATGGCGCCGGAGCCGGTGCAAAGATCCAAAATGTGGGGGCCCTCCTCGCCAAAGGGTTGACTTTGCAAAGCGCCTAACACCTCTTCCACCAAAAGTTCTGTTTCCGGGCGGGGGATCAATGTGGATTCATTTACCAAAAAATCATGCCCCATAAATTCCTTATGCCCCGTAATCTGACTGATGGGTCGGCGCTCTTGACGCATCTTCAAAACCTTTTGGTAGTGGTTGAGTTGCTCGAGGGACACCACGCGCTCAGGGTACGCCAAAAGCGTCTCGCGGGGGAGTCCGGTCACAAAGCAGAGGAGCAAGTCGCGGTCCAGCGCCGCCCCTTCGGTTCCCTTGAGGGCTTGGTCGCCCAGGCGTTTGAGATCTTTCACCGTGTAAGGCAATCCCTCGGACTGCTTCAACGCTCGAATGGCCACCTCGATCATGGAATCTTCGGGCTCTGCCGTCGTCAGACGCTGAAGGAATTTCCCCGGAGCGCTGAGCGCCCAAGAAAGCTTCGAGGAGCTGGCGCCCAGCCAGCGGATGAGTTCATAGGTGAGTCCCGCCACCAAGGGGATGAGTAGGATTTTGAAGAAAATCCGCTCCAGACCATTGGTGGTGCCCACAAACGAAAACACGACTGCGGAGACGACGAGCACCAAAAACATAAAATTGGTGCCGCAGCGGGCATGATAGCGGGAACAGCGACGCACATTGTCCACCGTCAGCTCCAGATCCCGCTCGTAGGCATCAATGGTTTTGTGTTCCGCGCCATGATATTGAAAGACCCGTTTGATTTCAGGAATCCTTGAGATCCCCCAAAGGTACAATAAAAACAAAAGAACCTTCAGCCCCGCCTCCAAAAGATTGAAGGATAGGCGGCTGCCTGTGTTCCTCAAAAGCACTTGCGCCAAAAGGGTGGGCCCCACGGTGAAAAGCCCCAAAGCCAAAACCATGGACACCCCAAAGGTCAGTACCTGCGAGAGCTTCTCGCCCCGCCCATTGCTCAAACGGTCTAAGAACTTCCGACCGAGACTGGGCGCCTCGTCGGGCTCTTCAAAAAAGGAAGCCGCATAGTTCATCACGCGAACTCCAGTTTTCAACGAATCCCATAAATTGACCACCCCGCGAAGAATCGGGAGTTGACGCCAAGAGCTGCCTTGGGATTCAATGGGCTCCTCCAGGGTTTCTATGCTTCCATCCGGCGTCCGTACCGACGTGGCGATGCAGGTGGCCCCTCGCATCATGACGCCTTCCAGGACCGCCTGACCGCCGACGTTTTTCATCGCTCTTCTCCTTTAACTTTGAGGGATGGGGGAATCAATGATCGTCCAACCAGAGGCACGCCCCTCACTTCGTTGGAGCTTTCGCTTCTTCCTTCAGACGAAAATAGCACTGGGGACAAAGGGATTGATATTGAATGTCTGCCTGATTGTCAATGGCCACCTGATCCCCTTCAAACACAAAACGTCCCTTCACCATTCGGCCATTGAACGTGGCTTTTCGCCCGCAGGTACAGATGGTTTTCATCTCTTCGATGGTGTGGGCTAAGAGCAAAAGCCGCTCGGAGCCGGGAAATCCTTTGGTGGAAAAGTCAGTACGCAACCCATAGGCAATCACGGGAACATTGAGGGTCACCGTGACCTCCAGCAGCTGATCCACTTGCTCCTTAGTCAAAAACTGAGCCTCATCTACGAGAATGCAGTGGATGGGCCCTTGCAAGAGCATCTGGCTCACCTGGTCCACCAAATCATCCTTGGGGCCCACGAGACAATCCACCTCGCGCGTTACGCCTATTCGGGACACAAGGTGTCCTCCGCCCTTTTCATCAATTTGAGGTTTGAGGATTTTCACCGTCATCCCCCGCTCTTCATAGTTAAAAGCCACCTGAATCAAAGCCGTGGACTTGCCTGAATTCATTGCACCGTATCGAAAATATAATTTTGCCATAACTGTCCTCTTGCGCAGAATGGAAAAAGGGGATGCTCCTCGAGAGCCCCTCTTCTCAGATTCCTATTATACTGTATTTTCAAAAGAAATAACAGTCACCGGTTGACGCTTGCCAATCGTCCTGCTATCATAGAATAGTTAATTGATACAGATCCTGACAAATTATGATTAGAGGTGAACAACATGAGAGAAGGCATACATCCAAAATACAACCACGAAGCCGTTGTTAAGTGTGCATGTGGAAACACATTCGTGACCGGATCGGTCAAGGATGAACTTAAAGTTGAAATATGTTCTCAATGCCATCCTTTCTTCACTGGAAAGCAGAAGATTGTCGATGTCGGCGGACGCGTGGACAAATTCAAGAAGAAATTCGAGAAAAAAGCCGCAATGCAGGCAGCCAAGACCGCTGCTCCCGTGGAAGAGCAAGAAAGCTAGTCACCGAAGTCGAGCATACCCAAAAGGGATCCCTTTCGAGGGATCCCTTTTCGTTGTCGCTTCAAGCTTCTTTTTAGCCGAAACGCTGTGTCTCTAGGCTTTTTTAAGAAGAGTTCTTCGATGGGCGCCAAGCTTTTTCAAGGCCCGGTCGTAAGGGCTCGCCGTCACGCCGACAAAATAAGACCCCAAAGAGGAATCGCTGGTCCAAAAAAACCAGTGCTTTGCAAAAAGATCTCCATCGAAAAAGGACGCCGCCAGTGCCATCACTTGCGCATGAGAGACTCAGATCTTGCGTTGTGCCTCCCTCCACAAAGTGTTATGGAGCTTTTGCCAAAAAAGACCGTTTCTCTCCCCGTAGGTACGCCAATTGTAGGGGGCGGCAGAAAAAGCCGCCCCTCCCCTTTTGGGTTGGCGACCACGCACTGCAGCAACAACCTATGCCCTTCGTAACGATGAAGGAGAACGTCTCGAAGATGATAATCGTGCGTCCATTGGGCTTCCTTTTTCTTCGCATCTGCAAAAAAACTCAAGATGTCGCTGATTTCAAACCCCCGAGTCCTCTTCATCGCTGCGCGGCTCCTTCTCGTTTTTTCTCCCTGCGCTTTACCCTAGACTCAACTTGCTGTCGCCTCAGTTCATGCTGATTTTCCCGCCTAACGATGCCCCCGTTGAAGAAAATTCATCCACCGAGCCATCTCCGAGCGCCCCTGGCTAAGCCCCGCTTCATAGGCCGCTTCGAGCTTTTCAAGGTTGCGCTCCCGATTTTTCACAGGAGGCGTTTGCGGAAAGACCAACAGCGCTTGTCCCTTTTGTTCCAGCTGCAATAGTTCCTCTTTGATGGCGTTGTATTTGAGATGCCGCCCCTTCAGCGCTTGGGCGGCCAAGGGATCCTCCCTTAAGAGGCGCTCCAGCACTTTGGGCGTTTTCGGAGGCTTTTTCCAATACGCCTTGGGACGGGATAAGAGCACAAAAAACCGCTCATAACCATCCTCTTTGGCGATATCCAAGGGAATGCCCCCGCCCAGTCCGCCATCGAGATACTTTTCGCCCCGAACCTCTCCCGGCGGCATTAAAATGGGCATGGAGGAAGACGCCCGCACAATTTTCATCAAATCCTCCAGGCTTTTTACGTCGGATCGACGAAAATAGCGCAGGGTGCCAGAGACTGTATGAAAGGCACCGATGCGAAAATCCGCCGGATTCTTTTGAAAGGTTTCAAAATCAAAGGGCAGCGCTTGATCGGCCCTAGCGGTCTGCTCATAAATGTAGTGCGCGCGGAAAAACCCCTCGCCTCGCCAAAATGAGCCCCAGCCGCCAAAATTCGGATCTTGGGCAAAAGCCACAAAGGATCGATGCATCCGCTGGGGATCTCGGGAGAGATAATTGACGGCGCAGCTGGATCCGGCAGAAATCCCGGCGACGTAATCAAAATAGAGCCCCTCTTCCAAAAGGGCGTTGCAAAACCCCGAAGTCATGCTGGCTCGCATGGCCCCTCCCTCAATTAAAAGAGCAATGCCTTTAATATTGCTTTCCATGGTCTGACTCCATCCCCTTATCTTAAGCGGCGCAAAAGGGGTCCTTCGGCGCCTCGTTTCTCTAAAAATAAGGATACCACGAAACCTCGCAAGAAAAGGGGGCCCCCGATCCCTCAAAAGCTCTTGGATGCTTCAATCCACATCCTTACAACGCTTGTAAGTGGTCATTCCAGGGCAAAAAGGCAATAATTACAGCAAACGGTGGCTTCTCTTCCCCTAAATTCCCCTCGAGGCCAAAAAGGAGTTTTTCCATGACAAACGACGTACGAATTTTAAAAGTCGAAGGGCTCAGCAAAACTTACGGTCAGGCCCACGCCAAAACGGTGGCTTTGGACGCCATGAGTTTTGATGTTTTAGGCGGAGAATTTTTAGGCATCATGGGCCCCAGCGGCTCGGGCAAGACGACGCTCTTAAACTGCATCGCCACCATGATTCGGCCCAGCGACGGCCGTATTGTCGTCAACGGCGTGGACCTTGCCACTTTGAAGGGAGCCACCCTAGCCGCCCACCGCGGCCAGGTCGTAGGCTATCTTTTTCAGGAATTTGAACTTTTAGAGCACATGACGGCTCGAGAAAACATTCTTTTGCCTTACACCTTGCACGGCGGTAAGGCCGAGCCAGGCCAGGCGCGCTGCCTGGATCTTGCTCAACGCTTAGCCATCGAGGATCTTCTGGATAAATTCCCGGCTCAGCTCTCCGGTGGGGAAAAGCAGCGCGTTGCGGCGGCGCGCGCCCTCATCACCCAGCCTTCGGTACTCTTGGCGGACGAGCCCACGGGCGCGCTGGATTCGAAAAGCGCGCGCACCCTCATGGAACTGCTCTCAGCCCTTCATGAAACGGAGAAACGAACCATTGTTATGGTGACCCACGACCCCGTCATCGCAAGCTATTGCTCAAGAATTCTTTTCATTCAGGACGGACGCTTGTTTCATGAGCTGCGCCGACAAGGCCCAACAGAAGCCTTGGATGTCTTTTATGAGCGCATCCTCACCGTGTTGACGTCCTTGGGCGGAGGATTGCAGCATGCTTTTTAGAAAAATATTGCGCGATGCGCGTCAAGGGCTCAGCGATCAATATCCCTATTATGCCTCCCTCATCATCGCCCTGGTCTCTTTCTACACCCTTCTTTCCTTAAAGGATCAAGACGTTTTTCGCTTTTTGCGCCACCAGGAAGCGGAAGCCATCCGAAAGCTGAATCAGTTGATTGGGGGTGTCTTTGGCCTCTCCCTCTTCTTTTTATTCTTTTTGGTTTATTTCGCCTGCCACTATCAATGGGATCGCCGCCGCAAAGAGATGGGCCTTTTTCTCATGATGGGCATGAAAAAATCGCAGCTTTTTGGCCTTTTGATGATGGAGAACCTTCTCTCTGGCCTAGTGTCCTTGATGATTGGCCTTCCCCTGGCCCTGTTTCTTACCGATCTGATCAGCCTTTTGATCGGACGAGTCTTAGGACTTGGCCTGGCATACCATCGCTTCTCCTTTTCTTTGCAGGCCCTTGGCTGGACTGCGGTGGGGTTTTTGTTGGTACAACTTCTCTCAACCTTTTTCTACCTTCTTAAAATTGCTCGGTTGGATCCCCAGGAACTGATGGGTTCCCTTGCGCCCAAAAAGCAGTCCTTCTCCCCTTCGCCCAACAGCTCCCGACGCCTCATTCTGGGCATTTTTCTGTTGCTTTTAGGGTATGCCGTAGGACTCTGGCTGTTGCCGTCGAACCCTATTTATCTTTTTTTAGTGCTTTTCCTGGGCATTTTAGGCACCTTCCAGTTTTATCAAGGATTGAGTGCCCTCCTAAGCCAAAGACAGGCCTTAAAGCTAGACGCCCATCCCCTTTCAAGCTTTACGCGGCGTCAGATTCAAGAAACGGTGTTCTTTGAACACAAAAGCTTGGCGGTTTCTTCTCTTTTACTGCTCATGAGCACCCTTTCTTTGGTGTATGGATTCGGTGGAGCGCAGATTCGATCATCGGATGATGCGCACCGGGTAGACTTCTCTCTTAAAGGCAAGGCCCAAGACCTTCAGACGACTCTGACTGAAAAATCCCTCGCCCAAAAGCTCCAAATACCCTACCTCATGCAAATCGCTCCCTTATCTTCCGACACCATCCCCATGGATGTCTTTGCTTTAACGGCGGGGGTTGCAGCGCTCCCCGAGTCCTCGAGTCGACAAAGCCTCCTCACGGAGCTCTCCTCGCCAAGGCTTTATCTGCACGTGGTCCGAGCCTCCAGCCTGCGAACCCTTCGCGAACAAAGAGGCCTTTCGGGTCCGAACCTTGGGCCCGAGCAGATCGCCCTTTATTCCGCCTTCCCCCAACATAAAGCCCTCCTGCAAAAAGTCCTGGAAAAACCCAGCACGCCGCAACAGATTTTCCTCGACGGCAACGCCTATTCGCTCTACCCCGAAGCGTACATGGATCCGCTTTTTGCGGATTGGGCCATGACCCTGGGCATCGCCTTCATTGTGCCCGATGCTTTATTTGATCGCCTGAGCCCAAATCCCCATCCCGTTTGGGTGAATGCAAACCTCAATGAATCCTTCCAATCGGAGAAGGGACTGATCAACGCCCTCTTAGAGGTTCAGACGATTTTTGACGCCAAGGGCCTCACTTATGAGAGCTATTTTGGCGGGATCGGAAGGCGCATGTTTTATGTCGTATCCGGCGGCTATTTGGGCGTTTATCTGGGCCTCTTATTTTTCATCATTGCCAATACCGTGTTAGGATTGAAGTACCTCATCGAGCACCGAAACCACAAAGGACGTTATGAGCTTTTGTACCATCTGGGAGCGACTCAAGAGCAGATCGCCCACTCAGTGAAACTGGAAATTTATAGTTTTTTCGGGCTTTGCCTTGGAGTGGCCGCCTTGAACACGGGGTTTGGCCTCGCAGCCTTATTGCGAAGCTTTCTGAGATTGCCCGAAGAAGTGGCGCTCACGCCGTTTCTCCTAACATCCGGCGTTGCATTCTTAGGGTTTGCCGTCTTAGAATTGATGTACATTCATCTGGTGGTGCGCACCAGTCAACGGGAGATTTTTAGGCATAGTTCTCCCGATTAAGGAGGTGATTGCTTGAAGCGAATCCTGATTGTCGAAGACGATGCCTATTTACGGGAAGAACTGATGCTGACATTGTGCCACGCCGGCTACGAGGCAACTGCTTTGGCCTCTTTTGACCAAGCGGCATCGGCGATTCTTTCGTCCCCCGCGGATCTGCTATTACTGGATCTGGCGCTCCCGCAGATCTCTGGGTTTGATCTTTGCCGTAGCATAAAGGCCCGAAGCCGCCTGCCGATTCTTGTGCTCACGGCAAGGGATGGGTTGAGCGATGAATTGTTGGCTCTCTCCTTGGGAGCCGACGATTATCTAACCAAGCCCTGCCCCTCGAAGCGCCTGCTGGCCCGCATTCGAAAACTCCTGCAAACCTATGAGAAAATGGGCGACCTTCGACAAGTGGGCGAGCTCATCTTGGAGCGCACCACGGGAAAGCTTTTGTGGCAAGAGCAGCAGATGGTGCTGCCCGACACCGAATGCCATTTGCTTTGGATGCTTTTAGAGGCTTCCCCAAGGCTCGTTCCCAGGAATGAACTCTACCAAGGCCTTTGGGGGGATCAGATCGCCTACGACGAAAACATCCTCCAGGTGAACCTCACCCGCCTTCGAAAAAAGCTCAAGGATCTCGGTCTTTCCCAAGCTTTAGTGAACGTGCGAGGGGAGGGCTATCGTTTGGAAGTTCCACAATCATGAAGGGATCCTTCTTTCGCCCAAGCAGTCCTTGGCCGTGGCTTTTGGGCTTTGGCTTTGCATTTGTTTTTCTGCTTTTGGCCCTCACGGCGCCCACGACCTTTCAGGCGCTTTGGCCCCTACTCTTACTTTCGGGAGGTACGCTTCTCTTGTTGGGCCTCTTTTGGGATTTTCAGCGAAAAAAACGCTGGGAAGAGGCCTTCACCCATTATTTATCCGACCCTTGTCCCGAGCTCCTAGAGGTCCTAAAAGCCTCTCTTTCCCCCAAAGAGAGCTCTCTTTTGATGAGCTGGGCCCAACATATGCAAGAACAAAAATACCGGGAACACCAAAGCGCTCAAGAGCTTTTGCAGTATCGGGAATTCATCGAAAGCTGGGTTCATGAGGTCAAAACGCCGTTATCCCTTTTTTCCCTTTTGTTGAGCAATTACGCGAGCCAGTGGCCCAATCATGTCGAGCAGCGCATGGACTACGTGCGCCAACAACTCCAAGATCAGGTGGATCGGATTTTATTTTACGCCCGACTCACTGGGGACCATCCAGACTATCGCTTTGAAGAAGTGGATCTTCGAGCTCTTCTCGAAGAAATCCTCACGGACTGGGCGCCGCTTCTTGCCGAAAAAAAGGTCTCCCTTACCTTGGATGTGCCGCATCTTATGGTCCTCACCGACCGCCGCATCTTGCCTTTTTTGATTCGCCAAATAGTAAGCAACGCCTTGAAATTTGCCCCTAAGGGTACCGGGCGCATTCTTTTGGAAGCCCAAAAGCCCGACCAGGAGGCGCCGGTGGTTTTGCGCATCCACAACAACGGTCCGCAGGTGCGCTCTGAAGATGCACCGTTTATTTTTGACAAAGGATTTACTGGGATCCATGCCCAGCGTCAAAAATCCTCGGGGCTTGGGCTCTATTTTGTCCGAAAATACTCCGAGCTTTTAGGCCTTCAAGTCTCTTTGGATCCACTCGGCGAATCATCAACGGGGTTCGCGCTGCGCCTTAGCATCCCCACGAGGGATCCCAAGGCTCTAAAAGCCCCGCTCCCAGGGGCGCGTTCCTAAGAGCGCCTCCCACCCTGCTTTAAGCCTTGCAAGTTCGGTCCCGCCGGGGCTTTTAGAGCCCCTTTTTACCGCAAAAACCCAGCCTCTCCCCTAGGGAGTAGCTGGGTTTTGTTGTCTTATGATGTCCATGGGATCTTGGGGGAGCCCCCCATTATGGACTCTCGCCTACTTAGGGCTGGAAGGTTCCGCGGGCTTCTAGCTCCCGGCTGGGCTCCTCCACCTTTTTCAACGTTTCAATAAACTCCCGATTGGTCGAAGAATTCACCATCATGGAGATCAGCTGTTCGGTGTATCGATAGGTGTCTCCCCGGGAATTTAACAGCGCTCGGATCTTGCGAACGGCCTCCAAGGACTCTTTGCTGAGCATGAGCTCTTCCTTGCGGGTTCCCGATTTCACCAAGTCAATTGCCGGGAAAATCCGGCGTTCTTGCAAGCGACGATCCAAATGGACCTCCATATTGCCGGTCCCCTTGAACTCTTCAAAAATCATATCGTCCATGCGGCTGCCGGTATCGACCAGACAGGTGGCCAAAATCGTCAACGAACCGCCGTAGCGAATGTTTCTCGCTGCGCCGAAAAAGCGCTTGGGCATATATAAGGCCGCGGGGTCCAGACCGCCTGAGAGCGTCCGGCCCGAGGGCGTGACGGTGAGGTTGTAGGCCCTTGAGAGACGGGTCAGGGAATCCAAGAGGATGACCACATTCTTGCCGTGTTCCACGAGGCGCTTGGCTCGCTCCAAAACCATTTGGGCGACCTTGGTGTGATGGGTGGGGTCTTCATCGAAGGTCGAGAAAATGACTTCGCCGCCCGAGCCGATGGATTCTTTGATGTCTGTAACTTCTTCAGGCCGCTCATCGATGAGCAGCACAATTAGGGTTACTTCGGGATTGTTGATGTGCACATGCTGGGCAATCTTTTTTAATATGGTGGTTTTTCCAGCTTTTGGGGGTGCAACGATCAGGCCACGCTGCCCTTTTCCCACCGGACTGATCAGATCGATGATGCGGGTGGCCATGTCCTTTCTTTCCGGAATTTCCAAAATCAACTGCTCGTTGGGGTAGATGGGCGTCAGGCTCTCAAATTCCCGGCGGTTGATGGCGACGCCCGGCAAATCCCCGTTTACGGTATCGACAAAGAAAATGGCTCGGAATTTATCTCCTTCCCGAGAAGGCCTTGTTTTCCCCGCCACGTGATCGCCGGTTTTCAATCGGAACCGGCGAATCTGCGCCGGCGACACATAAATATCCTCCGGGGTGGTGAGGTAGTTTTCACCCCGTAAAAATCCGAAAGTATTGTTGTCGTTGATCTCTAAAATCCCGTCCACATCCATGGTGTCGGGGGGGAAGACGCGCTCCTCGGGCGAAAGATTCTCTCGATTCTCCCGCTCTTCTTCCCGTTCTTTGTTCCGCTCGCTCTCTCGCTCATCATCGCGTAGGGTGATGCGCCGAACTTCTTTTGGCTCATCGCCCTCTTCTCGGGGCGTGATTCGCTCTTTGAGCTCCACACCGTTGCGGTCAATATAGCTTTTGACCTCAATCCCAAATTCCTTACGCTCCTTGGATGCTCTCTCCTGCGAATCAAAAGAAGGTGCTGTGCGCAACGATCCAGCGGCGCGAGGTTCCCCCGCCGCTTCTCCCTGTGATGGCTCCTTGGGCGAAGGTTCGCCTTGGGGGGCCTCCTGCGCCAACAAGAGCTCCAAAAGCTCCTGCTTTCTATAGCGCGCAATGTTCTTGATGTTTTTCTTTTTAGCAATACTGCGCAAGCCCATCAAAGACAGGCTTTTCAAATCTGATTCCATAGTTCACCTTTTCGTTAGTTTTTGGTTCGATCCAAGGCCAACGCCTCGAGGGATACGAGGGCCGTTGCGTCGGAAGAAGAGAAGACAAAGGAGGCTTGAAAGAGAGAAGACGCACCTTTCAGGGCTCAAATAAAGAGGCGCCCTTGCCCAAGGGAGGCGCGGTTTTGGCATAGAAATACGCTGCCTGGGCTTTAAGGGTAGAATCCATCGGCGCGGCCCCTTTCCCAAAAAGCACAACTTCGCTTCCAAAAAAAGGCGCGGGTCCTGAGGCGTCTGATGAATATCCTAGAACGTGGGACCGATCGTTTTTTATTTTGACCAAATGACGAAATTCTCTCACGGAATGAATAGAGCTTTCCCTACGGGAAGGATCGGCTCTCGCTCTAGAGACCAAGTAATTTTGCTCCATTTAATCCAGGCAACCCAGGCGTTCAATCGCCCCCATTGCCTGCGACTCTAAAGAAGCACTCACAATAACATTTTACCATAAAATTACGGGTAATTTTTCAAGATGGTTCCTGAATGAAGCGGCTTATGAGGCACCGGGAGCGTCTTCACCGTCCTTAAGATCCCCCAAGAGCTTTTTCTGACGGCCCCATTGATTTAAGGCATCGCGCCGATCCCGATAGGAAATTTCAAACACCACATACTTAGGGTCCAGGGCCTCCAAGACCTCTTGAATCCCCGGCACCAAAAATGGCTCATGGCGATCGATGGCGCCAATGTGCGGCAGGGCTTTTTCCATTTTTTCCCAAAAACCCATTTTGGGGGTCAAGGGCATGGACGAGCGAGCCGCTCGCACATAGGCTCCCGACAAGGAGTAATTAAGATGCACCGTTTCAATGAGGTTGCGATACGGGGTCAATGAAGCGACCCTCCGCTGAAGATACGCCAAGGCCTCTTGGGGCGTGGCAAGATCTGGCGCAGTATTCAGTAAATGCCCCGTATCCAACACAAACCCCACGCGATCCGAACCCAGGATCCCGATCAAATAATCCAAAATGGAAGGGTTTAAGAAGGTCAGTCCCGGAACCCACTGGTTTTCCAAGAGGATCCTGGCTTTGGGTTGATAGTACCCAAGCGCCGCCTGGATCAGCGTGCAAAAGGCGGAAGCCACCTCCTCGTCCTGAAGCTCATAAACCCCGGTAAAGGACTCCCTTAAGGAGGTATGAGACACGTGATGAACCACATAGCACGCCCCCATTTCGTCGGCATCGGCCCAATCCCGCGCAATGTTTTGGGCAAAACGCTGCGGATCGTCGGTGCCGTAATAGGAGATCACCGCTTCCCGATGATGAAATTCCGCCATCAACTGCTTTTTTCGTCCCTGCCAAAAATCGTACCATATGGGGTAAAAATATAGGTGGCGACCCTTGATGAGTTCCCGGGGAATATAGGGCTGCAGGGGCTCGGTTTTTAGAAGCTCCACCCCGGAAAACCCCCCTTCCTTTAAAAAAGAAGCAAGACTTTTTTCGGGGATCTCCAAGCGTTTGAGGGTCTGTTCATCATTGACCAAGGGAAATAAAAATTGCATGATTTTCTGCCTTTTAAATAAATAACAACATCCATGGTCATTTTCTCAAAGGAGCATGGCCGAGGGATGAATTTTTACGAAACGTTCCGTAACAGCGGGGGAGAGCGAAAAAAAGAAGCTTTTAAAAACTCGGTCTAGAGCGGATGCAGCCGAAGGTGCCGGGACCCCACCTTGGGATGCGGATCCAACTTTTTGCAAGAACCCCTTTACTCCTCGCATTTTTATAAGACCCCCTAGAGAGGTTGCCGTAATGCCTGTCCCTAAAGAGAAACCCACACCGCCAGTGATGAGGAGGTTTTTCGCGGGGTGCTTTTCACTGGTACATCCGCTTGGCCCATGGCCCAAAAAGGCTGACAAGTTCCCTGAGCCTTTGATGGATTAGGACCCATCACCCTATGATGGGGTTTTTCTTTTTTAACAGGTTCTCCATCACACCGCAGCCCCTTCTAAGAAAAAGGGCCCTGCGGTGCTTTTTCTATTTTTTGCTCCTCGAAGAGCCGATTTCCCTAGGCTCATTGGCACTAAGAGACCGGTGCACCTTCCCCAGCCTCATCCCAAACGTCAATTTCCATGCGGGTTTCGCTTTGCGGATCGCCCTCAATCACCATGGCATAGCGCAGCTTCAGATTCCAAAGCAGGCCCTCACGCGTAAAGTCGATGGCCTTGGTCTGCGTCACCATTTGAAGGGTACCGTAGGGCGTGTGGTAAAGACAAGGAAGGTCTGCATGGGGCACAAATTCCAGCTGAGTGGCAAAGCTTCCAGAGCGTTCGATGATGACTTTTTGCGGCGCCATGGTGATGGTGATGGTGGTGGTGGTGTTCTCCATTCCCGTCAATTCGCTTTCTTCATAGCGAATCACCAGCTCCTCCCCCAAAGGACTCATCTCTCCCTTGGTGGTTAACTCGATGAATTGGTCCTCTCCCGGAAGCAGCGTCCGGACACGAATCATGGCTTTTTCCACGGATATCCCTCCCTTTTTCGTCTATTATACGGGAACTATTGGGCGAAAACTTCTCCCTTAGTCAAAAAGGGGGTTTGGACCCGAGCTTACGCTCTTCCCCCATTCATAAAAAATACAACTGTCCGTGCTATGGTTTCAAAAACAGCGTCTAGTCCAACGACCGCACCCATCCTGCGAAAGAGGGAGGATTCCATGAAGCATACCCCGAACTCATCTCACCTTATTCAATCCTTTGAAGATTCCTTGACCCGGGAAATTCAACGCCTGCCCGTGGTCATGGATCACGCCTACGGCGCCACGTTAGTCGATGTGGACGGCAACGAATACCTGGATTTTCTCTCGGGCATCGGAGTCATGTCCCTTGGCTATAGCAATGCAAGGGTCCAAAAAGCCATGCAAGAGCAAATCACCCGCTTGATTCACACCTCCAACTACTTTTATACAGAACCCTTATTGCGCTTGTCTGCGCTTTTGTGCGAAAAAAGCTTTGCCCGAGCCGTTTTTTTCTCCAATTCCGGCGCAGAAGCCAATGAGGCCGCCATCAAAATGGCTCGCCGAGCCGGTCGTTCACGTCACCCTCAAAAGACCCAAGTGATCTCCCTACAGGGGTCCTTCCACGGACGAACGTCATTGGCCCTCTCTCTCACCGACAATCCCCGAGTTAAAAGAGGCTTCAGCCCCTTGCCCGAGGGCACCCTTCAAGTTCCCTTGAACGATTCAACCGCCCTACGCGCCGCCATGAACCCAAACGTCTGCGCCCTCTTTCTAGAACCCGTGCAAGGAGAAGGCGGCATCCACCCTCTAGATCCAGAATACCTGCGCTTAGCGCGCTCGCTTTGCGATACTTACGATGCCGCGCTGATTTTTGATGAAGTCCAATGCGGCATGGGCCGCATCGGTACGCTCTTTGCCTACCAGCACTTCGGCGTTACCCCAGACCTAATGACCCTCGCCAAAGCCTTGGGCAACGGCATGCCCATTGCCGCCACCTGCGTGGGCCCACGCTATGCCGATACCTTCCAAAGCGGGGACCACGGGACGACCTTCGGCGGCGGTCCTTTAGCGACTTGTACCGCCCTCGCCGTTGTGGAAGAGCTCTTGGCGAACAATCTGCCCGAAAAAGCCAAAGAAACCGGGGCGTACTTAAAAAGCAAGCTCTTGGAGCTCCAGGCTTTGGGGGCCGACATTCGGGAAGTGCGCGGCCTTGGCCTGATGCTCGGGGCACAAATCGGCTGCAATTGTAAGCCCGTCGTCGAAAAAATGCTCCAGCGAGGCTTTCTCATCAACTGCGCCAGCGAAAACGTTCTGCGCTTTCTCCCCCCCCTCATCATAACAAAAGAAGAGATCGATCGAATGATCGAAGCGTTTTACGAAATCCTTCAGACGACACCGGGCGGGCTTTGTGCTCTTTAAACGCTTTAAAAGAATGGGCTTATGGCCCCAGATGCTGATCCACTTTTTCCCATCCCTGTTTCTTTTTTAAGCTCTTTTCCCTTTTTGCGCTTGTTTGGGGGCCCAGGCCCCCCAAGGGCAACCCATGGGCAGGCCGTGAAATGATATAATGATTCTGTAACGGAGGAAGGCCCATGAACATATTGATACTCTCCGTCTCCGCGGGAGGCGGTCACAATAATGCGGCGCAAGCCATTGCAGAATATGCCAAGAAAAAAGATCCTTCATCTCGGGTTCTCATTTTGGATGCTTATAAAGAAGTCAGTCCTTTTTTGGATAAAATAATCATTGGCAGCTATCTGCAGTCCTTGAAGGTATGGCCCAAAGCCTTTCAATACCTCTATCAGGCCTCAGATACCCAAGGAGGATCCATCAAGTCCATGATGAACCTGTTGGACCAGCGGATTGCAAGCCGTCTGTTGCCCACCATTCGGGCGTTTGATGCCGACATCCTCGTCGCCACGCATCCCTTCACCGCCCACGTGCTCAGCCTGCTTTTGGAAGAAGAGGCCATTGACAGTCCCTGCCTGACCATCATGACCGACTATGGCGCGCACGCCCTTTGGGTCCACCCCCATATCGACAACTATGTGGTGGCCCATGAGGCCATGATCCCTGAACTTATGGAACGCGGACGCTCCAGGGACAGCATTCTTCCCCTAGGGATCCCCGTAAAATCTTCTTTCTTGGTTCAGCACCCCCGAGAACTGACGCTGAAGAAGCTGCACCTAAACCCAAAGCTTCCCACGGTCTCCTTGATGGGCGGATCCTTGGCTTTGGGCAATCTTCGTCTGATGCTTCGGGATTTGCTGGAAGAACCCATGCCGTTCAACGTCCTCGTTTTCTCCGCCAATGATCTAAAATTTCGAAAAGATGCCCAAGAAATCGCAGAGCATGCCCAAAAGCCAGTGGCGGTCCTGCCCTACGAGAATTCCATCAACGCCTTTTTACAGGCGACGGACCTGCTCATCACAAAACCCGGAGGGCTGACCATCACAGAAGCTTTGATCTGTGGGGTCCCAATGGCCCTTTTTTCAGCCATTCCAGGTCAAGAAGAGCAGAATTTAAATTTTCTATTGCGCCACAACCTAGGCTTGGATCTTGGCGAGGGCGAAAACTGCGGTCGAACCATCGCCGATCTGTTGGCGCAACCTGAAAAACGAGCAGCCATGAAAGCCCGCGCCTTATCCTTTGCAAGACCTCAAGCAACGCAAGCTATTTATCAGCAGATGCAGCGGTTGGTGGATGAAGGTTCGGAACGAGGAGTCCAAAAAAAGGGCGGTCCCGAACGAGCCCATTCCCTGGTCGCCCCCTCACCCTTCCCCCTTTTCTAATGCCCCTGATGCACATCAGCGGTAAGCGCTAAATAAATACCACATAGCAAAACAAGCTGAACCTCAATACCATTAGGGTATTCTAAAATAGGAGGTTCAGCTTGTCTAATGATCATGGTTATAAGATGGAGAAAAAGATTTATCGTAAGCGGTAAATGGAAGCACATACCAATGCCTTAAAGACCGTGAGACAATTGCGGCATTAAGACTTGGAGGGATTAAGTCCTTAAAATGGTGTAAATTGAATAAGCCAAAAAACAGACCTCTGGTATCATTAAGTTGCATAAATAACTACCTGGAGGATTTATTTGATGGCTCAACTTAATACTACACTGGACACCAATCTTTTGAAAGACCTTTTCTCTCTTGAAGGCAGGGATCAAGCTTACGCAAAGCTCATGGAATCCATCTTGAACCAGGTCCTGGAACACCAAGCCATGGAGCCAACCGGTGCCGGCCTCTACGAGCGTAGCGAAAAGCGGCAGGCCTACCGCAACGGCTACCGGGGTCGCACCCTAAAAACACGGGTCGGCCCCCTGAAGTGACCGTCCCACGCCTGCGGGACGGTCACTTCAGCACCGAGCTCTTCGCGCGATATCAGCGCAATGAGCAGGCTCTGGTGCTCGCCGTGATGGAGATGGTGGTCAATGGCGTATCCACCCGCAAGGTCTCGGCCATCACTGAAGAATTGTGTGGCACTGCCTTCTCCAAGTCCACTGGATCCTCGCTCTGCGAATAGCTCGATCCCGCGGTCACGGCGTTCCGTGAGCGTCCGCTGGAGAAAATCTACCCCTACTTGTTCGTCGATGCCATCTACACCAAAGTACGGGAGGCAGGCGCCGTGCGCTCCAAAGGGCTGCTTGTGGCCCTCGGGGTGAACGGGGACGGCTATCGCGAGATCCTTGGCTTCATGGCGGCGGACACGGAGTCCGAAGGATCCTGGGGCGATTTCTTCTCATCCCATAAGGGCCTCGTTCGCGCCATCGGGAAACACTTCCAGGGAGCAGCCTGCTCGATGTGTGCCCGAAAAAGCATCAGCCCACGATCAAGGCGCACTTGAAGTCCCTCTATGAGTCCGCAGCCCACGAGGCAGCCCGTGCTGTTAAGGAACGCATCCTCACTGAATACGGGCAGAACGCCCCAAAAGTCTGTGCTCTGCTAGAGGAGGCTTTTGACGATGCGACACAGGTTCTGCGCCTGCCCATGGCCATCCGTAGGAGTCTTGCGCACCTCCAACGCGATCGAGCGGGTCAACGAGGAAATCCGGCGAAGAGAGCGGGTGATCCGGATCTTCCCGAACGAGGCCTCACTACACCGCCTGATCAGGGCGCTCCTAATAGACATCCACGAAGAGTGGCAGGCCGGGCGCCGGTACCTGTCCCTTCCGCCGGAGGCCTGTGCCCAACCTGTTCCTATTGCTGGCTCTACCAACTCAAGTGCTGTTTAATTTACCAGTGTCGATTTTATACACAAATATGCACTCTACTCCATTATATATATCAATTGTTATACCTAAATAGGGATTAGTTCTATCTGCTGGCTCTAATCTGCCTCATAAAATAAATGTCATAAGGCCGCTTATATTATCGGGGAGCACTGGAGTCTGCCTTCGCTTCCTCTCCCGCCCCTTGTAGGGCTGAAACAATATTTGTCTTCATAGCATTTGCAGAAAAGGAAAGTCCGGAGGCCACCGTCAGCGATGCGCACATCGTTAAAAGGGTCAAGATGCTCTCTGGAGTTAGGCGAACGATAAGGACCTCTTTTGTGTTAATATATAAATATAAACGATACAAACTCATGGCGTTTACGATAATCAGTAAGGAGAGAAGAATTCCTGCTCCCATCACCAGCAATGCCTCCAGTAAAAATTCTTGGGTGATGCGTAGTGGGGTTCCTCCAAGCGCTCTTTTCAAAGCAATTTCATATCGCCGATCCTTTAACGCATTGGCAAAGCTGCCATTTAAATTTAAGGCCAAAAGCAAAAAGGTCAAAAAGCTTACCCATCCCTTTAGCTGAATGTTCTGTCGCATGGTCGCACGCGCCTCTGCCTTCTCAAACGCCGGACTATGTCCCCCAAACTTCGCCTCTCTCGCCAGTTTCAAGATGCTTTCAGCATAAGGGGAGTATATTGTGTACCTATAGTTACTATTATTCATTAAATAGTTGGTATCAAACACCTCTAGTGGCAAAAAGACATGGATATACCCTCCCAGCTGGTCTCCATTAATGGTGTTTTTCGCTGTAAATTCTGAATCTTCTATCGTGGATTGTATCTTTCTTGGGCGAAGTTTCCAAACGCCATAGCGATCTGGCAGATAAAGATCAATGGTTTCATCTTTGATCTGGCCAATGTGTTTTAAAACATCATAGGTTTCTTTATGAAAAATTACAGAATCTAAGGATTTAAATTCTGTAGAACCATCTGTGATTTTCTCTGCCGTGTAATCCTGCCGTGAGAATTCCCCAAAAGATTTGGGGAACGCATGGTAAATAACAAATATTTCTCCCAAGTATTTTTTTTCTTGAAGCACATCGAGATCATAATGAGTAATAATTCGAGTGTCGGGGAGCTGTTCCACCATCTGAATGAACTCTCTCACCTGCTTGGGGGTTGATTTTCCATTCTCTGGAGGATACAGATTCACTATGTAAGAAGGCTGGCTCAACACCTTCTTGTTTTTGTGATATGGAATGGAATCCAAATAAAAAAATAAACCAAAAAGAAAAGAAAAAGTCAGCAGTATGCTCAAAAAAAGACGCTGGTAGCTTTTCCTATTACGTCTAATCATTTTTACTGCATGAGATAGTCGTCCCTCGGAATCATTCACGAAATTGGCCCCCTTCCAATATTAATTGTCGCTGAGCCCTCTGCGCTACTATGGGGTCATGAGTTATTATGATGACTGCCTTCCCTTGCTGATGTTCTTCATCGATTATTAATAGTACCCGATCACGATTCTCAGAATCTAAATTTCCCGTGGGTTCATCTGCTAATAACAAACTGGGCTGAAGAAGCAACGCCCTGCAAATCGCCACACGCTGTCGCTCTCCGCCAGAAAGTTGGTCCGGAAATTGATGCAGCAGATGCTTAATTTGAAGTCGATCCATCAATCGATCCGCTGATTGAGGCTTTTTTGCAGAGTATTGGCAAGGTAAATAAATATTCTCTCTCACATTCAACGTAGGCAACAGATGAAAAGACTGAAAAATGAATCCAATTTCATTTTGCCGTACGTAACATCTTTTCCGCTCGGTTCCAATGGTCTGACCTCTAAATCGATACGTTCCATTATCAAAGGGTTCAATTAATCCAATAATGTTCATTAAGGTAGACTTTCCTGCTCCCGAGGTCCCAATAATGGAAACATACTCCCCCTCGCCGACGGTAAGATTCAACCCCCTTAATATGGAGCGATCGTATGATTTGTTAATGCCCTTAAGGTCAAGGAGTGTCATTTTTAACCTCATTCTTTTGATAGGGAATCATCAAGGAAGCATACCCCGAGTCACAACGAGTCCCCTTTTCTAGGCCAATTACGGAAATAAATTCTCCATTGCTGACTCCTGGCTTGACCGCAATCTCTCCTAAAAGTTCATCCCCTTCATTCACCAATCGTACATAAACTTCCCCATTGGGTTCTTTTCGGTAGAGACAGGACTCGTGAAGCATGAGCACATTTTCCAAGGATCCTCCGCTCTTAAGGAACCCCTCAAATGTTTCACCCACTAAATGTTTGCCTTTGGGGTGCAGTGTTAACGTTCGGCTTCCATTCTTAATCATTTCTGATGCACTAATCACCTGATATTCTTCCCCTTGATCATCGGTGAGTTTCTGTCCAACTTCCATTATTTTTTCTACGGGCCAAGGCACTTCTAAAACGGGTTGGTCCAAGCGAATGTATGAGAAGAGCGCACGGTCTCCTCGGTCTTCTGCCCGTTGTAGAATGCCTGAGAACCCTGCCTTCACTTCTTTTCCGCCAATGAGGGCCAATAATTGATTCATTTGAATTTCATTGCCTTCTTTTGGAAGAACCGCCAATTCTTGTTTGGGGGACTTTTCAACCCAGGAGTACCCTAGATTCTTAGCAATATATGCTCCTTTTACCTTTTCCCCCTCATACATGGTTCCTTCTTCCACCGAAAAAACAGCCCCATAGGCTTTTTGCTTCCACTGAATCATAGGGGGTTCTTTATAACCGCTAAGTTCAGACCTTGTCGTGTAATATAGAACTCCGAGAGGGATGATAAATAAGAGGGCGAGTATGAGGGCTAAACTCCCTCTTTTTAATATTTTCATTACTTACTCCCTATTGCTTGAATTTTTTTCAGAAAATGAGTGGCTCTTCTAGGATCTAAGTTATATTTCTGCAAAAGCAGAACATCCTTTGCCGAAAACTTATTATGCCCTTCATCATCCCAAGAATGAGTAAATTCCTTTCCCTTATTCTGATAATGAACATAACTTGTCAGATTCACTTGGGTAAAATTCTCCTGAATCATTTTGGGATGTTTCACTTCATAAGTGATTTTTAAAGTAGATCCTTTGGGGATCTTCCATCGAGACCCTTCAGCCCAAGATCTTGACCACAAAGCAGTTCCATTGGCCGCAACGAGTTCTCCTTGCAGGTTCGCTAAGGTGATCTCATTGGGAAAGAATGTAAACTCCGTGATCTCCACCTCTTCCTGTGCGTGAAACTCTTGATCCAGTTTCGGACTAAAAACTAAATTGTCAGTACCCTCAGAGATCATCTGACGATCAAATGCTAAATAGTTATTCAGTTTTAATGCCTTATTCGACTCGATGCCTAAGTGTTTATTGGGCGCAGAACGAATATTATTTAATTGAGCTTTGTAGTTTTTTCCATCGAAAGATAACGACACTTCCTTAACCTCTTGTTCGACTTTTTCATTATGAAAGAGTGGGACATTGGCTTGGTATAATTCCCATGGCTCGCTCCATACAGCATTTAACTGATCTACCTGGTCATCAAATTGTTTTATTTCTTTTCTTAAATTATCCAGATCTTTCTTCCAGCTTGCTTTATTGGCAGTTTTATCTTTTTCAACCTGAGCGAGTCGACTTTCCCATAGTTTCCAGTCAATTTTTTGGCTGCTCAAATAAACGGGCAAGCTGACTATAGACTCCTGATCTACTAAAGCAAAACGAACTTCTTTTGGCGTTCCGTTTCCAAAAGTGACTATTCCTTTTTTATCTGGACTTATTTTTTTCTTAGAAGGAAGAAAAATAGCCAAAGTATCATTTCGTCTTTCTTCCAAAGAGTACTGGATCAGTGGATTCCCTATATAAATTGCCGCCTCAGCTTCTATTGGAATGACCAGTTTTTCATGAGGAAATGATGATTTTTGACTTGTTGTAACTGTTGATGTAACCGTCTCATTATCTGTATTCGTTCTAATTTTTTTACCAGTATTAGAGCACGATGTCAGGAGAATGGAAGCCAAGAAAATCGCAATACATTTTTTCATAAAGTACCCCTTTGCAGTAAAAATTCAGTTTTTTAATAGAATTATAGCTGGTTTTTAAGTTAATTTATTGCATTAAATATAATTTCTTTTTATCATGCCATAAATTAATTGATATATTTGCACTTAGACTAGAAAAATCTAGAAATTGATCCATGTTACTTATAAAAAGTAGATTTCTTCACTTTACAACTCTAAATAATCCCACAAAATTTTAATCATTGTATTGAGATCTTTATGCAGTATTCATGTGAAAATAAAATGGTCTTAATTATCATTTATTAAAAAAATATTGCTCATCCTCATGATAAAACATTGATTTTATTTATTTTTAACGTAATTTTTTAAATCATCCATTGTAATCGACTGATTACAGCACAATTAACAATTTACTTTGCTATCTTAATTGTTATAACCCTATCAGCTTCTTAATCAATTGTCAATGATTTGGTTTGCGAAGAAATTATCAATTTGCTGTCGATTAAGGTATTAATATAGCATTAGTATAAGACTTGTACCAGCCAAAGTGGATTAAGTCGGGACGTCAACACTTTATCGGACAAAATGCTAAGCTGCATTTCGTAAAGATTGAGCCTGTAGGCTTGCAGCGAAGTCACATGGACTTCGGTAACCTAATAACTTCTGTTTTCTCCTGGTGTTATAAAATCCATAAATATGCTCAAAGAGGCGTTGGCGAGCTTCTTCTCGCGTTTGAAAGTTTGCACCGTGGACCATTTCTTTCTTGAGAAGGGCAAAGAAGCTCTCGCTCCAGGCATTGTCCCCCGGTTTACCAACTCGTGAGTAACTCGCAATCCATCCAAGGCGAGCGACTGTTTCAGTGATAAGTTTTGACGTATATTGTGAGCCACGATCCGAGTGAAAGATGATTCCAGTGCCTAAATCGTAACGCCCGGCCGCCCGCTCGATGGCCTCCAGAACCAGCTCCGATTTCATGTGTACGTTTGTAAATGATGTGAGACTAAAAAACTGAGAATGCAAATTCAGATATGGTATCCTGTTCTCCTGAGGGGCTAGCCCCTCAGGAGAATTTTTCGGGTCTCGATGGGGGACTTCCAGCCAAGTGTTTGCATAGGTATTCGGTTGGAGCGGTATAATTAGCGCTTCATCTGCCGAATCAAATCGTCGTAGGAATAAAAGCTTAGGTGCTTGTAGAATCTGACATTGTCGTTACGATGGCTTCGCTCCACTTTTCCGTTGTGTCGAGGAGTCCTTGGTCGAATGAGCTGGTGACGGATGCCTTGTTCCTGGCAAAACCGACCGAATGCGTGAATTCTCTTGGTATCTTGAAAGTGTGTAAACTCAAAGCCGTTGTCCGTTTGAATCGTCTGGGGCTGATAACCAAAGTGGCGAATCGCCATCTTCACAAACTCTACTGTGGAATACGAGGACTGCTCTTTGAACGGGAAGAGGAAACGGAGTCTGTAAAATGAATTGTGCTAATGGTTAAACCGTATAAAATGAAATATGGAGGCCAAGGACAATGGAAAAGAAATTATGGACGAAAGAACAACTGAGAGCATTCATTAAAGAAAACAATCTTGTATCGGCAGCAG
>LQGW01000020.1 GCA_002838815.1 Clostridiaceae bacterium JG1575
ATTCAAAATTGGGGGCAAATTTTGCTACAATTATCCGTGTACTTCCCGGATCGGGTGGAGAGTCAATTATTGTAATGGGAATTTCATTAGCACAAAACTATTTACAGACCCGCTTTTTTCTTTACTCGAATCTTTTTCCGGAATTTTCTCTAACCAGTGCATGACGTCTTCTCATTTCTGGTCATTCTCGACGAATGGGGTTATTTACCCTTACATCAGGATGGAGCACGAACCCTATTTGACATCGTGAGCCGTTGCTATGAGAAGAAAAGCCTCATTGTCACAACCAACATGGAGTTCGGGCGATGGAAGAGTTTTCTCTTCGATGAAAGGCTTACAGCCGCCATCGTGGGCCGGTTGGTGCATCACTCACACATGTTTGTTTTCGCTGGAGAAAGCTATCGGCTTTCACACTCATTGATGAAATAAAGGACGGACTAGCAATTGCACTTTTGATTGCCAAAAGTTGTATTTCTTAATTACCAAATACATTTATCTTGCATAGTTTCAGTCGCATTTTCATTAAAATGGACAACAACCTCGTAAGTTACTTTCCCAATCTTTTTTATTGTCTTTGTTCCTGTATTTTGTTCATTTTTATTTTCGTGCATATTATTTTCCTCCTGTTAGTTGCAATCAAAAAAAGCGATTAGAATTTTTAGCTTTTCTAATCGCCTTAAATAGTTTTTATTCTATTAAGTTTTATTGCTACAGCATTGTTCCCCTACATATTTTTATATACATATTGTCTGTACCTTTTTTTATCTTCTACAAGCTCTAATATTTCAATATCCATTAAATGCTCCAAAAGTTTATTGACTGTAGGCTTACTAACACTCCCTAAATTTTTAATATCCTCCGCTTCTACAAAAGGGTGTTTCAATAGATATTCGTATACCAAAAGAAGATTTGAAATATTACCGCTGGAAAACTGTCAAATTTTCTCCATATCGTTTTTCTTAAGCGTGGCAATCCTTTGGATGGAAGTGATTGCATCCTCAGAAATTTCACAAATTCCATCTATAAAAAATTTAATCCAGTCTTCAAATTCTCCCTTAATACGAATGTTATTGAGAAGAGTTCAGATAAAGTCCATATAATTGTGTAAAAGTATAAAAGGTCATGGCCCCCTTTTTTAAGGTACAATGTTTTTGACTATAAAACATACCTGAAAGGAGAACCATGACACAAGTACATTTTACCTTAAAACAAGAAGAAATCCAAAAATTAATGATAAAGTCCATATAATTGTGTAAAAGTATAAAAGGTC
>LQGW01000021.1 GCA_002838815.1 Clostridiaceae bacterium JG1575
GACCTTTTATACTTTTACACAATTATATGGACTTTATCAACAGGATTATCTTCGTACCATGATGAAGTCATAGAAATTGGGATATTAAAGATAAGAGATAATGAAATCGTAGATAGATATTCTCAATTAATAAAGCCGAAGTATAAGATTGATTCATTTATTACGGATTTAACAGGTATAACAAATGAAATGGTAAAAGATATGCCATCTATAGATTTTGTGATGAACGACGTAATATCTTTTATTGGAGATGACGTAATAATTGGCCATAATACATCTTTTGACATAAGGTTTTTAAATGCTGGCTTTAACACTGAGTTAGGTAACCAATATATGGATACTATGCAATTTGCAAGGAAACTTTTCCCAGAATTAAAACATCATAGGCTTTCAGATTTGACAGCATATTTGGGTCTTTCAAATAATGAACACCGTGCTATAGCAGACAGTATTGCTACAAAAGAATTATACGACTCAATAAAAGATACTATGAAAAAAAGGGGTGTAGAAATACAAGGCTTATGGATTAAATCTACTCATGGTGGAAAAGGCATAGATATCAAGTCAATTCAGCCAACTGAAGTTGAAATAGATGAGGACAATTTTTTCTACAATCGACATGTTGTATTTTCTGGCAAATTAGAAAAAATGATTAGACAGGATGCAATACAAATTGTTGTTAATTTGGGAGGCATACTAGATAACAGTGTTACAAAAACTACCAACTACCTAATACTTGGGAACAATGATTATAGTCCAATTCTAAAAGGAGAAAAATCTTCTAAGCATAGAAAAGCTGAAAAACTAAAATTGGATGGACAGGATATAGAAATCATTGATGAATCTACATATTATGATTTACTGGAAAGTTGATGCTTTTTAATTAATAACTTTACTCTAGACGGTAGCGATACCGTCTCAGACTGTAGACATACGAGGTATTCCAAAATGGAGTACCTCGTAGATTTTTTTGAGCCAATATTTAAAATGCGCGTTTGGACCAAGTTGATTCGCTCGATATGGGATAACCAGATCCCATTGTTTTGTTCGTTTCAGGTGTGTTTGGCAATCAAGAAATACAACTTTTGGCAATCAAAAGTGCAATTGCTAGTCCGTCCTTTATTTCATCAATGAGTGTGAAAGCCGATAGCTTTCTCCAGCGAAAACAAACATGTGTGAGTGATGCACCAACCGGTCCACGATGGCGGCTGTGAGCCTTTCATCGAAGAGAAAACTCTTCCATCGCCCGAACTCCATGTTGGTTGTGACAATGAGGCTTTTCTTCTCATAGCAACGGCTCACGATGTCAAACACGTTTCGTGCTACATCCTGATGTAAGGGTAAATAACCCCATTCATCGAGAATGTGAGCGCCAAGCTAAAATTGACCACAAGAGCCGACTGATTTTTGATCAGTTAGGCCGAAATAAAATTGACCAACCCCTAACGAAGCACCTACCATTTGAATTACTACAAACAGATGGAGGTGCATATGAAAGGAAGTGGCACATCAATTATGGCACGGGACTTACATGAAATACAAGGCAAATCGATTTCTGAGATTGCCCGAACTCAGAATATGAGTAGGAACACCGTCAAGAAGTATCTAAAAGAAGACGTTAAGCAAGACAAACGTGTAGGCAGCAAGCGCAAGTCTAAGCTAGATTCATTTAAAGATTTAATTCAGAATCTGATGGATAAAGGCATCTACAATTCTGTGGTAATTTTCAATCGCTTGCTAGAAAAAGGGTTTGACGGGAAGATAAGCATTATAAAAGATTACTTAAAACCCTTGCGTCCACCTACGGTAAAGGAAGGACCTGCAACTCAGCGCTTTGAAAGCCCACCAGGTTCTCAGGCACAGATGGACTGGGGAATTTGCAGTTACTTGGATACCAGAAACCGAGTGCGAAAAGTCGCTTGTTTTGTCATGGTTCTAGGCTATAGCCGAATGAGATACATTGAGTTTTGCCGGCGCTGTGATAGTACAAGTCTCCTGCGATGCATGGTGCATGCATTTGAATACTTTGGCGGGATACCACAGCAAGTTTTAACAGACCACATGAAAACGGTCGTTCTGCGTATGGAAAACAAGCAGGCGATATGGCAAGAGGGGTTTGAACGATTCGCTAGTTCGTTAGGTTTTGTTCCTAAACTATGTCGTGTGCGCAGACCTCAAACTAAAGGCAAGGTTGAACGCCTCGTCCATTATGTTAAAGATAATTTCATGCCTGGAAAAGAGTTTTTAGATGTTATTGATTTGAACCAGCAAGCCATGCGCTGGCTTGGGCAAGTTAACGCTCAAGTTCATGGAACAACGGGAGAAATTCCGCTGCATCTATTGGAACAAGAGAAGCTAAGTCCTCTTCCTATAGATGGGCGTCACGAAGCGTACACATGGGAGAGCCGCAAGGTTTCCCGAGATGCATTCTTGTCTTTTGATGGCGTTAAATATGGGGTCAATTGGATTCATAGTGGACGCATATTACAGGTGAAGGTGCTAGACGGTACAATCTACATTGTCGACGAAAACGGTGAGCTCATTCAAGAACACCCTCAATTCCGTAGTGGCCGGAAATATGTTTATGCCAAAGGTCAGTACGATGGACTTCCCACCATGCAAGGCTATACGAAAACACCGAAATACGGTCGTCAAATTATGTTTTCAAATGTGGATGTGCGTGACTTGAATGAGTATGCCAGAGCAGCGGAGGGTTAAATAAGTGGAAACAGAACATGTAGTAGATTTGCTTGAAATGCTAGGTCTACCTTCGTCAGCAAGTGCCTTAGAGCCGTGCCTAAATGAAGCAGCAAGACAAGATAGCACCTACCTCTCATTTCTCACTCAGCTATTAGAAGCCGAACGTCATGTGCGTCAGCGCCGCAGCTTAGAAACAAGGTTGAAGCTGTCGCGATTGCCTCAGCAAAAGCGCTTAGAAGGCTTTGATTTCAAATACCAGTCTAGTATCGACGAGCGTCAAATTAGAGAGCTTGCCAGTTTGGCGTTCGCTGCAAGGAAAGAGAACTTAATATTCCTTGGGCCGCCTGGTGTTGGTAAAAGCCACTTGGGAATCGCTCTGTGTATGGAAGCTATTCAAAAAGGTATGACGGCCTACTTCACAAGTATGGATCGCCTCCTTGCGGACTTAAGTAAAGCCGAGCGAGAAGGTCAGCTTGAAAGGCGATGGAAAGTCTATCGGAGGCCTGACATATTGATGATTGATGAGATTGGCTATAGTCGATTAAAACAAGATACTGGCAATCTCTTCTTCCAATTAGTTTGTATGCGTTACGAGCAAGGAAGCATGATTTTAACCAGTACTAAAGGGTTTGGTGATTGGGGTGATTTGATGGGAGACACAGCGCTTGCTACGGCCATACTGGATCGCTTACTAAACCACGCGCACGTAGTAAATATTCGAGGAGACAGTTACCGCATGAAAGAGAGAAAAAAGACAGGAGGTTTATTTACACCGGCACCACCTTTAGAACAGAACCCCATTTTGATTAGTGGTCAAAATTAAATCGGCTGGGGGTGGTCAATTTTAAACCGGTTAGCATGGTCAATTTTAGTTCGGCGTTGACAATATTGAGTGAACCAGACATCTTGCTTGTAAAATTTCTTTCGTAAGAGACGGCTTCTTTTTTCGTTTCAAAACCTCTCTTCATCTTCTTGTGGCTTTGGTTGTCCCAATCTTTGTAATAGAGAGAGACATACCAAGTCCCTGCTTTTTCATCTTTGTAGGCTGGCATCTATTTTTCATCCTTTGCTTTGTAGATTTGTTCCATAAAATACTCTGTGTTAATACGTCCTCGAAGAGTCAGAAAGCCATGTTCAGCAAGTTTCTTATTGAGTTGTGTATGGCAATATAGAAACCAGCCACTGTGGAAGCTAAGAGTCCTACCAGGTGGAAAGTAAATACTCCACTGCTAACCCCCTAAATACAATATCCTTTTAGTTAGCAACAACTG
>LQGW01000022.1 GCA_002838815.1 Clostridiaceae bacterium JG1575
TGTCGCGCCAGCGGCATGGCTGGGTAGCTATGTTGGGACGAGATAAACGCTGAAAGCATCTAAGCGTGAAGCCCACCCTAAGACGAGATTTCCCGTGGAGAAAATCCAGTAAGATCCCTTGAAGAACACAAGGTAGATAGGTGAGGGGTGTAAGTGCAGCAATGCATGTAGCTGACTCATACTAATCGATCGAGGGCTTGATCTTAGAAGTTATGCAATACAATGTGTTTGAATGATCTATATGCAGTCTTGAGGGAACATTAAACCTCAAAAATCCGGTGTTTATGACTGTAAGGGCTACACCCGTTCCCATCCCGAACACGATGGTTAAGCCTTATGGTGCTGATGATACTGCACGGGAAGCTGTGTGGGAAAGTAAGTTGATGCCGGTTTCCACCGTCCCGCTTTGTGCGGGACGGCACTATTCCGCGATAGCTCAATGGTGGAGCACTCGGCTGTTAACCGATAGGTTGGAGGTTCGAGCCCTCTTCGCGGAGCCATAGGAAGTTTGTACGTATTGTGCGAACTTCCTTTTTTATTGCTTAAAAATTAAAGCTCAGTCTATGGTTTTCACCGGCGGACCTATGCTAAAGTAAAGCAAAGTGTGAATGACGTCTTAGGGAGGAATATCATTGGATCTACATCTTTTGCTGGCAAAACTCATTCCCCTACTCATTACCTTGCTGGAGTTGACGGGGGTGCTCCTCATTGCATTTGGCAGCGTCAAAGCCATTGTGGATTTGATTCGTTCTCGCTTCAACCTGGGCAATGAGGATACGAAATTAACCTTGGCGCAGTCTTTGGCCCTGGCTCTGGAATTTAAGATGGGCGCCGAGATTTTAAAGACCATCACCGTGCGGACCTTGGACGAGCTGAAAATCCTTGGGGCCATCGTTCTCATTCGTGTCGTTTTAACCTTCGTCATCCACTGGGAGATCAAAACCACCCATGAGGATAAGAAAAAGATGATCCACCAAATTCGCATCCAACAAGAACGAGAGAAGTTGGCGGCCATCCGTAGCGCCCATGCAGAATCAGGCTCCGATCAAGAACCTTCGTAAGGTTCCTTAGAAGCGACGCCGCCTTTACCAGCGCCTTAGGATCTTTTTTTACGGGGACTCCATCGGGCGCTTTTTGTATTTTTCAGACTCGGTGCTTCCGTTGGGCGCAGGAATGGGATGCTTGCTTTAACTTGGGCCTTCTTTCGGATCCTCTGGCGTAGGAACCCTAAGAATTCTGAAATGGGATCGGCTCCTCCCTCCTGGAGCGAGCTTTTTCCGATCCGGCAGGGGGAAGGTCTTGAAGGCAAAATCTTGGGGCATCTTGAGGGCCCAGCCAACGGTTCAAGGTCGCTTGTTCCGTGTGTTTTTTCAAGATCCAGTCCAAGAGGTGCGCAAAGTTCAGCTTGGGAACGCCAACGAGCCATTCTAAGAGGACAGGGCTCAGGTCGTCCAGTGAGCTGAACGTATGAATGGCTGTGCTATCGTCGATGAACCAGTCCAAGGACCGTGCTCGGTATTTTGCGAGAGGATCCCGGGGGATCTTTAAGATTTGGACCGGCTCTTGTGGTTCGCGAAACCCCATGCGCGCCAAGGGGTTTCCTTTATAGCAAAAAGTAGTGTCGTTCTTTGGGCTCCAGTTGCTTCTTGTAGTTTACCAGTGAGCACAAATCGTCCCGTAGGGCGTGGGAGCCAATTCCAGCCGGGGAGTATTCGATACTCGAACGGAAAGAAAAGGAAATGATCGTATTGGGAAAGGTTGCACCAGGCCGCTTGAGAGCGTACAATGAGGGCAATACCTCCAAGCTGTAGGGAATCATGCGTCAAGTGTCTTTAGGAAGGGAATGCACCTGAAGAACGAAAGCCTGGTCTGCGATGTGATTTCCGATCCCGCTTTTGGAACGCCGTTGGAACGCCTATCGTTAGAGATGCGATCCTTCAACAGGTGAAGCAGGGGATGGACCATTGGGTCCATCTTTTTTGTTTTTGATTTCTTTGGAGCCAGTGAGGAGGGGTAGACCAGCCATTTTAACATCAAAGGAGATGTCATGGTAGATCAAGAAAAGGTTCAACAAGCCGTATTGCTTCTTTTGGAAGCCGTCGGTGAGGATCCAAACCGCGAAGGACTTCGGGAAACCCCCGAACGAGTCGCACGAATGTATGCGGAGGTCTTAGCCGGCTACGGCCAGGAGCCGCAAGAGATTTTGGCCCGGGTGTTCCCGAGCCAGGCCTCTGATCTTGTGGTGGAACGGGACATTCCCTTCTACTCTCTTTGTGAGCACCATCTCTTGCCCTTTTTCGGGCGGGTGCATATCGCCTACCTGCCGCAGGGTTCCGTGGTGGGGTTAAGCAAAATGGCCCGCTTGGTGGAGGTCTATGCGCGGCGACTGCAACTTCAAGAAGAGATGACCGAGGCCATCGCCGAGGCGATGGTGCAACACCTCTTCCCCCGGGGGGTGTTGGTGATCTCCGAAGCCGAGCACACCTGCATGACCATGCGAGGCATTAAGAGCTTGGGATCCACGACGGTGAGCACCGCCTCTCGAGGGATCTTCGTGGAAGATCCGCTTTTGGAAGCACGCGCCCGAAACCTCATGCTGAAAGGAAACTAGCACGATGATCATTAAAAACCAAACGTTTCACGAGGATGGCCTCTATCTCATGGGGATTTTGAATGTGACCCCGGACTCTTTTTCCGACGGCGGGCGCTACACCACATTGGATGCGGCGCTGTATCAGGCGGAAAAAATGGTCCAAGAAGGGGCCGATTTGATTGATGTGGGCGGAGAATCCACAAGACCCGGCCATGCTCCGGTTTCTGTGGAGCAGGAGATTGACCGAGTGGTCCCGGTGCTGGAAGCCCTGAGGGCTCGCTTCGAGGTGCCCTTATCTTTGGACACCAGCAAAGTCAAGGTCGCTGAGGCCGCGGTGCCTTTTGTGGACCTCATCAACGACGTGTGGGGGTTTCGAAGAGAACCGGCTTTGGCGGATCTTGTAGCCCGAGAGCATTTATCCTGTTGCTTGATGCATAATGGAGAAGTCCCTCGGGAAAAGGATTTTTGGACGGGCTTTTTAGAGGATGTACAAACCAGCTTGGATCTTGCCTTGACGGCTGGAGTTCCCAAGGAGCGGATTTTGTTGGATGCTGGAGTCGGATTTGCTAAAACCTACGAGGAGAACTTGATGGTCCTACAGCGGACTCGGCAAATAAAAGAATTGGGCTATCCTGTGTTGATTGCTGCTTCTCGAAAGTCCTTCATTCAAAAAACACTGGATCGTCCCCTGGAGGAGCGCTTGCCGGGAACTTTGGCGGTCACCGCCTGGGGGGCCATGCAAGGCGCCAGCTTCTTCCGGGTGCATGATGTTGCCGCCAACCGTGACGTGTTGGGGATGATACGCTCCCTATCGGAGGGCAAACAATGGATGCCATAACCTTGCAGGGCGTTTCTTTTTATGGCTATCACGGGGTGCTGGCTCACGAAAAGGAGCGTGGGCAACTCTTCTGCTTTGATTGCACCTATCGGTTGGATGCTTCGTGCTGCGAGGACGATCTTCAGCACACGGTGAGCTATGGATCCGTAGCGACGGCCTTAGCCGAATTCGGCGCCTCCACGCGCTTTGATCTTTTGGAAACCCTGGCCCATGAGGCGGCAGGCCACCTTTTGGAGACCTTCTCGGGCATCGAATCCTTGGACTTGACCATCCATAAACCAAGAGCCCCCATCCGAACGGCCTTTACCGATGTTTCTTTACGGGTGGAGCGGGGCTGGCACAGAGTGTACCTGGGGTTGGGCTCAAACCTTGGGGATCGCGCGGCCCATTTAAAAATGGCCCAGGATTATTTCAAGGACCTACCTAAGGTGCGGGATGTGCGCTGCGCGCCCGTATATGAAACGGCCCCCTATGGCGTCCTGGATCAACCCCGTTTTTTAAATACCGCCCTAAGCCTTTCCACGTACCTCACGCCCAAAGAGGTGCTTCATCACGCCCGCCACGTCGAGCAACGGGCCCAGCGCAAACGAGAACGACGCTGGGGAGCCCGAACCTTGGATGTGGATCTCTTACTCTATGGAGACTGGGTGTTTGAAGAGGAGGACTTGATCGTACCGCACCCCGAGCTTTCCTTGCGGGATTTTGTACTCATTCCGCTCTTGGCGTTGAATCCCTACCTTCGGGACCCACGAACAAAAGAGCGTCTGAAGGATTTGACCGTGGTTCGAGAAAGCGCGCTTCGCCTGCAAAATAAGGACCCCAAAGAGCTTATTCCCTAGATGGAGCGAAGGATCCTGTCCCCGAAGGAATGCCTTAGCGGCCAAAGGGGACAGGATTTTTTTTAAATTGCATAAAATGGATAGGGTTTCATTTTTTATTTGTTTTTCATGAAAGGATGATATACTCAATGCAACCTTAAAGAATCGACGATCCCCATGGGAGCGCCCAGGGGATCCAAGGGAGGGGATGCGGTGATTTTCATCTTGGATGTGCGGGGCCTTCATAAGACCTACGGTAAGAAAAGAGTCCTGGAGGAAGTTTCTTTTCAGCTGGAGCGAGGCAGCGTGACGGGTTTAATCGGAGTCAACGGGAGCGGGAAATCCACACTTTTACGGATTCTTGCCGGCGCCGAAAAACCGACCAGCGGAGCATTTTTAATCCAAGGACAAGTCATGAAGCGGGCGCGCTCTGCCGCCCGCTTTGTAGCTTATGTGCCTCAGGAAAATGCGTTGATTGAAGAACTGACGGTGTTGGACAATCTTAAGCTTTGGTATGCCGATGCGCTTGTGCCCCTCTCCCAGGCCTTGGACCGCGGCCTCTTAAAAGAAATGGGCATCCGTGATTTTTTGAAAACCAGGGTCAAAAATTGTTCCGGCGGCATGAAAAAACGACTGGCCATCGCCTGCTCCTTGGCCCACGAGGCCCCGATCCTGCTGCTCGATGAGCCGGGCGCCTCCCTAGACCTATTGATGAAGAAAGAACTGACCGACGCCATCCTCCTCTATGCCCGTCAAGGGGGCACCGTCCTCTGGGCTTCTCATGATCCCGAAGAACTTGGCGCCTGCTCAAAAGGGCTTCTCCTCAAAAGGGGACGCATCGAACCTTTGGAGGGGATTCCAAGCTCAACCGAGCTTCTTCAGCGACTGAGTCAATAATGCGCAATCGGTTGAGTCACTAGTTGCACCACCAATCGAAGCGACAAAAAAGGAGAGTAGAAAAATGAATGAAGAAATCAACAATCCCACATCTTCGTCAGAGGTTCCGCAAGAAGAAACCGCTTGGGCCCCCATTGATCCCATTGAGAAAAAGAAAAATAAGGCGCCTTGGCTGATTCTTTTGGCAGCAGTTATTGTGGGCGTAGGGATCTTTGGCGCCCTGCGCATGGGGTGGCTCGGCGGGGGTCCTAAAAAAGAAGTCAACAAAGCAATCCTCTCCCTGCTTGAAGGAGAACAAAATCCTTATACGGAGGAAATGCTGGGACAAAAAGCTTTGGCCCAGGAGATCGCCAAGGGGCATCACGTGGACGCTCACTTTGAGTTTCTGGATATCGTAGGGCTGCCTATGCCCATGGAGGGCCTTTCGATGTCCATTCCCAAGGGGCTGACCTTGAGCTTTTCCTCACAGCAGCACGTGGCCAAAAATCAATCCTTGGTTTCTTTTGGCATCGGGCAGCACGGCAGCGACCTTTTGGGCGCCAAGTTCTTTTTGAATGATCAAAAGGTGCAGTTTGCCGCTCCCGGCCTCTTTAAGCAAGTGTTGAGCGCCGATAGCTCCGGGGATCTAGAGGCAAAATTGGGCGCCGCTCCTTTAGTGAAGGAAGGCGTGATCCAAAAGGATGTGGCGAAATCCCTGCTGCAGAATTTGAGGGATCAATCCAAGAACCTCCAAAACCTGCAAAAGATCGTCAACGGGGACCTGAAGTTCATTGCTTACCTAAAACCCGCCATCAAGGAGGTCCAACAATTCCAGAATCGTTGGGTGATTGAAAAGGTAGATCCCATAAAGGCGACCTGGAACGGCAAGCAAGAGAGCGTTAAGGGGTATCGCGTGACCATGAAAAAAGAGGACATTCTCGCCTTCATGCGCGGAATGAAGGATGTGGCGCTCAAGGATGCAGCATTTCGGCAAAACATCATGGACCCCTTTATGCTCATGGAAGCTCAGTCGGAGAACCTGACGTTGGAGCAAGCCTATAAAAAGGCGGATGAGGAAGCCACCGCATCCCTTCAAAAGATGGAAAAAGAAGGCGCGATTCAAGATCAGGACTTTGTCCTCCACATGACCAAGGATCAAAAACTAGTGAGGCTTCAACTTGAAGGAAAAACCGAAGAATTGGTCAGCCGCATGGAAATTCTTCGCATGGGTGGGGAGTTCCCCAATCAGAACATGAAGATTTTGATTACGGGCAAAGACCTTAAAGCAAAGGACAAAAGCGAAGATCAGACCCTTGAACTTGAGAGCAAAGGAGCGACGGAAAACGGCATTCAAACGCGCACCTTGACGGGCTCCATCAAGGAAGGGGCGCAAAGCGTACCCAGCGTCTTCACCATAAAATCCACGCTGAACGCCAAGACCGGGGAGAAGCAATCCGAAGGATCCTTCAAGATCAAAGCCAGCGAAGGGGGCAACGTCCCGGGGATTCTTCCAGAGGTCTCCTTAGGCTTCAAAAGCAAAGGACGGATCACGGACGTCGTGAAGGGAAAATCCATGACGCAGCGCATCGATGAGTTGGTCGTTGACTTTAATGGATCGCCGTTGGCAACGCTCAAGGGAGAAATCAAAAGCTCCGGAAACCCCGGAGAAATCAGCGAGCTCAAAGGCGACGTGCTGGATCTGTTGAAAGCGTCCCGCAGCGATTGGGACGGATTGGGACAGCAGGTGGAAGCAAGCTTGCAGCCACTGCTCATGTTCTTTATGCAAGAGGGCATGAATTAAGGGCCTTAGAGGCCTTACGCCGTATCAGAGTCCAAAGCATTGAAAAAAGCACCCGCCCCAAGGCCTTGCGCGGTCCACGCAGGGCCTTGGGAGGGTCAAAAGAGGGGGCATCTCATGTTCTATTCGTTGTTGCGGCTGCAAAGCAAGCGAACCCTACGGCAGATCCCCTATCTTTTGACCGCGGGGCTTTTGCTTTTTGCCTTGGCCGCGTCCATGGCTGTCTTATCCAGCCGAATTGTGTATGGGCCCTCCGGCCCGAAGGGGTTGCGCATCGGAATTGCCGCCCAAGACTCGGGCCGGTCCGAGGCCCTCTTGATCGCTGCGTTGAATCAGCAAAAAAGCTTAAATAGATTGTTTTCTTTTGAGGCGGTGGATGAGGTCCTGGGGAAAAAGCGCTTTGAAGAAGGGGTCTATGGGGCATTAATCCTGATGCCCCGAGGATTTTTACCTGGGATTTTGCGGGGCGAACCCCTACAAAGCACCGTGCTGCTGCCCAAGGGACGTCCCTTGGAGGAGAGCCTCGTGCGCTTGGCGCTCGCTTCTGGGGAATCGATGCTCTTATCGGGACGCGAAGCCATTTGGGCCGCCGATGAGGTTTATGAGGCCGCCGGACGTTCCGCAAGCGAGCGGGAGGAGCTGAGCAGGGCGCTGAATGAAGACTTTCTCGCCCGATCCCTGGCCCGCCATATGGTTTTTGTGCCAAACGAAGTGGCAGCAACCGGTGCCATCCCAGCGGGACCCTTCTTCCTTTCGACCTGGATTCTTCTTTTTCTTCTCTTCCTAGGCCTGCCCTTATCCTTTTTGTTGCAACCGTTGCCCCTAGGCATGCAATGGAAGCTGACCGCGCAGGGCCTGGGCCCCTTTAGGCGGCTTTTGGCGGATCTTTTGCTCGTGACGAGTCTATTGTTCGCGCCGCTTCTTTTGCTGTACGGCGTGTTTCTCTCCGGCGCAGGCGGCTTTACCGCCCCTGGGCAAATCCAAGGAGATCAGGTTCTCCTATTGTTGGCCTTGGCGTTCGCCATAGCGGCTTTTTTGACCTTGGTGTACGGCTTTTTTGACGACGTGCTCTGGGCTATGATGACGCTTTTTTTAACCTCTTTGATATTGGTCTTTTTTGCCGGGGGCTTTTTGCCCTACGCTTTTATGCCACGCCCCCTTCAGCTCCTCGTTCCCTACCTACCCTCCTTTGCCTGGATCCAGGGCATCGCCGGCATTCTCCTTGGGGGATCTATCGGGATTATTACAGCAAAGATCTTGGCTTGGGGCGGTCTATTTGTTTTGGGGGCCGGGCTTTGGCGGTCCTTCATTCAAAAAAGGAGGCGCTCTCATGGCTAGATGGATGGTATGGCTGGCGATTTGCACCAAGCGCCTTTTGCTTCGCAAGGGCTTTTTGCTGCTTTTACTGAGCATTCTCTTACTGCCCTTGGGCTTGCATTTTTTGGAACGCGGTCCGCGGGGGCAAGCCGCCATGGGTTTCACCGCACCCAAAGATGCTTTTGCAGAAGCGGCGGCACAACAGCTTCTCAAAAAAGGAGGCGGTCCTCTTTCTTTTATCCGCTATGAGAGTGAGGAGGCGTTGAAAGGCGCCGTAGCCCGTCGGGAGGTGGAGGCTGGATTCGCTTTGGATCAAGAGCTGGAGGTCCTTTGGGAAAAGGAGCGGGGACGCGGCAGCGTCCGGGGGTACACCTCCCCGGCCACGACCCTTGAAGGCTTGGCCTCCGACGCGGTGTATTCGGCGCTATTGACGGCTTATGCGCCTCGCCTCTTGGAGCAGCAGCTTGCTCGCACGACCTGGAGTGTTGCAGAGCAAAAGAGGTATGGACAAAAAATCATCGGGCGCATGGCTGCCTTGAACCAGGAAGAGTCCGGCAGTCTCTTTCGCTTCGAGCGCTTGGAGGGCCCCTTGGAAAAACCCTCCCTGCGGCGGCTGTTTCCGCTTCAAGGGTTTTTGGCCATCCTTGTTCTTTTGACGGCTTGGATCACGCTCCTTCAATGGTATGTGGATGAGGCACGGGGAATATACGGGGCCGCAAGCCTCACGATCCGTCTTCGGGACGGATTGACGAGCTGTCTTTGGCCGATTGTTTTGGTTTCTTTGGCCTCCTTTGGGCCGCTGATTTGGCAGTTTGGCGCTCAAGAGGGGCTCAAGAGCGGGCTTTTGCTCCTTTTTTATGGCCTCTCCCTCGGGGTGTTTCTTTTTGGGGCCGGGCAGTTTTTAAAATCCCCCGAGCTTCTCGCCGCACTGCTCCCCATCTTGCTGATGGGCTCGCTGCTCGTCAGTCCCGTCCTTTGGGATCCAGCGCTTAGGATTCCTTCGGTGCGGGTCGTGCAGGGGCTTTTCTTCCCCACATATTATTTGGCGTTCTTTGAGGGCCGGGCTCTGTATGGAGCGTCCGGCCTCTTGATCGTCGGCGGCCTAGGCGGGATCTTAATCGGCTTGGCTTACGAACGCGGGTTCGTCCCGAAGCGCTGATGCAGGGCGGCGAAATCCAGGGTCCGTTCTTTCAAATCCTCTTCATAGGTGAGTGGTATAATAAACGGGTAGTTGGGGAAAAGAGCCGCTGGCCGCCCCGAAATTGATGGATGAAGGGAGATTTTTTGACCCAAATGGTGATGATGCGGATGATGTTTTGGATGTTGGCGTCGCTTGGAGCCCTCCTGGTCGTGGCGGGGGCCATGACAGGCAAAAGAGAAGAAAAACGAGCGCAAAGCCCCCGAGGCCTTACGATTTTATTGGCAGGGGGCACCAAACCCTATGCTTATGGGGACGCCACGAAGGAAAATAAAGTGACGCAGGAAAAAAGACGGGGGGAGGCGGAAGAATACCTCATGCCATCGGGGGTCGGTCCTTCCGAGCCCAAGGGGCCGAAGCTGCCGACCAAGATGATCGCATTGGCCGCTGGAGCGGGCGTCCTTGCCGTGATTGCTCTTTTCCTGATTTTTGGCAAAATTACTTCGGGAACCGCCCAAATTTCCCTGTATGATTTTGAATTGGGCGTACAGTTGAGCGGAACCAACGGCGAAGGAACCGCCATGGGACTGATTCAAAAGCAGCCAGCGCTTTCCAGCTATGGCGCCCAGCAAAGCAAGGTGAAGGAAGTGCTGGATACGGCCAAGGTAGAGGTTAGTAAGACCTCCGGACTGAAAAACGGCGACGTCTTGACGCTGCGTTTGAGCTTGGATCACGATCTGGCGCGGAGTCGCCATGTGACCATCGTCGGGGAGGCTAAAGGAAAAATCGAGGTGAAGGGCCTTGCGACCGAGGGCAAACCGGGGGAGGAACCCTCCGAGGAGCTCCACGCAAGAATCCATCGGACCTTAAAGGCCTACGCGGCGAAGGTTCCTTTGAAGCCGGGGATGGCGCCCACCACCGATTTGACCCTTGTGGAAGCTTTTTTTAAACCGGAAGGAGCGGGCGAGGGCCGCTCGGCGCAGCTTTTGCAGCTCTACGAGGTTCGCCTCATCGGGGAGAACGAAGCGGGCCCTGGCCACCTTCACTACCTGACGGTTTGGGGAAAGGTGGTCTCCGATCCGGCCATGGATCTTGACGTCCACGATGCGATTTCCGATGAAGTGGTGAAGCCCTTGGGCCAGGTGCGCTCGGATATTATTTCTGAGGGCTTCCAAAGTCGTATGGAGAACCCGGACGCGCGCCGGGGTCAGGTGGTGGTGCGCGAGGACAAGGTGGTGGTGCGCATCGACACCCCAAAACAAACCAAGCCCTCGCCGTATAAGCCCCAGGATCCTGCCGCCAAGCGCGACTTTATCCTGCCTTGGAGTACCGAACGCTTGGCTTTGCCGCTCGAATTGGCCCAACTCACCAATGAAGAACTGATTTTGGCGCGCAATGAAATTTTTGCAAGACACCATCGACGCTTCACCGACGAAGAGTTGCGGCGCTATTTCAGCAGCAAATCTTGGTATCAAGGGCGCATTGATGCCGCTCGGTTCAACGAAGGGGTGCTCAATTCCGTGGAAAAAGAAAACATCAAGCGAATTCTTGAGGAGGAGCGCCGGCGTTGAGCCTTGGAGGCGATGCCTAGCGCTCAATGCAAAACGCCCGGTCCGAAAGATGCGGACCGGGCGTTTTGTTTGCCGGGACTTAGGGGGGAGATTGCTTTTTTTGGTGCACGTAATGGCGCACTCGGTTGTAGGAGTCTTCATCCCCCACCATTAAAAAGGCGTCGTTATCCTGAAAGGTCATATAGGGGCCCGGAGAGAGGATCAATTCATCGCCCCGCTTCACCGCGATGATGGTGGCGCCGGTGTTTTGCCAAAAGTTTACTTCGCCGATGGCTTTGCCGATAAGGTGGGAATCCCCCGGGATCTCCATTTCAAGAGGAGCGAAGGGGTTGGAGGTTTTAAAGCGCACGGTGTAATCCAGCACTCGGTCAATGCTTTCACGAAGCTTTTGATCCAAAGCCTCGCGTTCGCGCAAAAGATCCGCGATGGCGGTCTTAATGCCGGCAATGGAGTCCACTTCCTTAAACTGGTTGATGAAGCGCATGGAATGCTCCACGGACTCCACAAGGATGCCCGAGCCGTGGGTGACGGCCACAATGTCCATGTCCTCCAAAAGGGATACCGATCGGCGGATGGTTTCCGGCGATACGTTGTACTGGCCCGCCAAAGTGGAGCGTCCCGAAATCCTGGTTCCTTCCGGGAATTCTCCGTTGGCAATGCGGGAGGCAATGTCGATGGCGATTTGTTGGTACACGGGTTTGGTAATTTTTTTTTGTTTGTCCATGGATCCTCACTTCGGGGGCTCTTTTTGCGCCAAAGGGCGGCGAGCGGCTCCTTACGACTTATTCTTTACCAGTATCTTGCGATGGGTTCCCTTTGGAAGCAGTGGTGATGAGGTTGCCTTCTTTACGCAGGATGACGGTGTGCTCAAATTGAACGACTTGACTTTGATTCAGGGTCCGCATGGGCCATACCCCTTCGGGATTGTCCTCCACCCATTCGTCGCCGTTGGAGATGAAGGTTTCGATGGCCACTACATTGCCTTCCTTTAGGAGGGTGGATTCTCGGCGTTCCTGGTAGTTAAAGATATAGTGGGGTTCCTCGTGCAGGCTCTTGCCCACCCCGTGGCCGGTGAGGTTTCGGATCACCGTATAGTTGTTTTGCCGGGCCACTTTATAAATGGCTTTTCCGATGTTGGCGGTAGTGGTGCCCGGCCGTGCGGCGGCAATACCGGCCGCCAAAGCTTCCTTGGAGACGCGAATCATATCCTCTTGCAGGGGATTGGCTCGGCCCACGGCCAAGGTGACTCCGGTATCGGCAAAATAGCCGTCCTTGGAGGCGGAGACATCGATGTTTACAAGGTCCCCCTCTTTTAAGACGTATTCATCGGGAACGCCATGACAGGCCACTTCATTCACCGAGATGCAACTCACGCCGGGGAAATCATAAAGCGACATGGGGGCGGAGAGGGCCCCATGCTTTTTTAAAAGCTCGGCGCAGACGTCATCGAGGGATTGGGTGGTGATGCCGGGGGCCACCAAGGCGGCCATGGCATCACGAGCTTCGGCGACGATGGCGCCGATGGCCAAAAGGGCTTGAATATCTTGTTCGTTTTGAATAATCATTGTATAACCTCTTTTCTATACCTTCATCTTAACATAAAGAATCGGGAGAGCACCCTAGGACCCCCAAAAAGCACTGCGGTTTTTTGGAGGTCCTAAAAAGTTTTTGCCCAGGTTGTTAAAGAAAAAAAGCATGGAAATTAAGGCGGAGAGAGGTTTTTAAGAGTATTTGACTTTTTTGTGAATTCATTCGATCTGCAACGCAAAGGGTTAAATATCGTGCAATCTGGAAACGTTTCGGATATAATCAATGATAACTGAAAGACTAGGGGCGGATCCGTCCCCGGCCCGCACAGTATCAACATTTACCACCGACAGGAGGAACACGTTATGAAAGCGGACTACACCATTGAGAAACTGAGAAACGTAGGCATTATCGGCCACAGCGGCTCTGGAAAGACGACCTTGACGGAATCCTTGCTCAATTTTTCCGGAGCAACGGATCGGATGGGACGCGTGGAGGACGGAAATACCATTTCGGATTTTGATCCGGAAGAGAAAAAACGTCAAATCTCCTTACAGGCTTCTGTGGCGCCCGTGTTCTACAATGGATATAAAATCAATCTCGTGGATTTGCCGGGTTATTTTGATTTCGTGGGGGAAACCATGCAGGGCATGCGCGCTGTGGACATTGCCATGATCGTCCTCTCCGCAACCTCAGGCATTGAAGTGGGAACGGAAAAAGCATGGAAGTACACGGAGAAGATCAAACTGCCCCGTGCCTTCTACATCAATAAAATGGATCGAGAGAATGCAAATTTCGATAAGGTGTTGGCGGCGCTGAAGGACCGGTTTGGGATGCCGGTGGTGGCGGTGCAGTATCCCATCGGAAAAGAAGCGGATTTCTCAGGCGTGATCAATGTTGTTTCAGGGCGGGCCCGAATTTGGGATGAAACCACCAAGACGCTCAATGAGGGCGAAGTCCCCAGTGAGTACACCGAGCGCATGGAAGAGCTGCGAGAGAATCTGATGGAATCTGTGGCGCAGACGAATGAAGAACTCCTGGAAAAATACCTGGGCGGCGAAAAGCTCACGCAGGAGGAAGTCTACGACGCTCTCATTAAGGGCTGCGTATCCGGAGACATCGCTCCGGTGATGTGCGGATCCGCAACGACCCAGATCGGCATGACAACGCTATTGGAAGACATCATCGAAGCCTTCCCTTCCCCCGAATACGCCATTGCACAAAAAGCCCGAGATTTGTCCAATGATGAAGAGATTTTCGTGAATCTTACCCACGAGAAGCCCTTTTCCGCCATTGTTTTCAAGACCATCGCGGATCCCTTTGTGGGCAAGATTTCCTTGTTTCGAACGATTACAGGAGAAGCCAAGGGCGAGATGAACGTCTACAATCCAAACCGGGAAAAGAATGAAAAAGTGGCCAACTTCTTCTTCCTTAAAGGAAAGAACCAAACCCCGGCGGAGCGCATCATCGCAGGAGACATTGGCGCGGTGGCAAAGCTCGCCGTAACGAAAACGGGAGATACCTTATGCGATCCAGCCTTTAAGGTGCAATACGATGCCATCAACTTCCCAGAACCCGTCATGAGCCTCACCGTTATGCCCAAGGCCAAGGGGGATGAGGACAAAATCTCCTCGAGTTTGACTCGCCTCATGGAAGAGGATCCCACCTTCCGCGTGGAACGGGATCCCGAATCGGCTGAAGTCATCATGTCCGGTCAAGGGGAAACGCATCTGGAAGTATTGGCGTCCCGCTTGAAGACGAAGTTCGGTGCCGAGGTGGAGCTGACGGAGCCCATGATTCCCTATCGCGAGACCATCAAGGGCAAATCCGATGTGCAGGGAAAACACAAAAAGCAATCGGGCGGCCACGGCCAGTACGGCGATGTCAAAATTCGCTTTGAGCGGCGGCCCGACGATGAGAATGAGATGGAATTCGTGGATGAAGTGGTGGGCGGTGCGGTGCCGAGAAACTACATTCCCGCCGTGGAAAAAGGCCTTCGGGAGAACCTTCGGGAAGGAGTTCTTGCCGGATATCCTGTGATTAAACTTCGGGCAACGCTCTATGACGGATCCTTCCACCCGGTGGATTCCTCGGAAATGGCCTTTAAGGTGGCGGCTTCCTTGGCGTACAAGAAAGGCCTTGAGGAAGCTCAGCCCATTCTCCTTGAGCCCATTATGAAGCTGGAAGTCTCAGTTCCGGATGAATTTATGGGCGACATCATCGGCGATATCAACAAAAAGCGCGGTCGCGTTTTGGGCATGGAACCCGGCGACGGCATGCAGATGGTGGTGGCGGAGATCCCCATGGCTGAGATCCAGCGCTATTCTTCGGATTTGAAATCCATGACCCAGGCTCGCGGGGAATTCCGCACCGAATTTGTCCGCTATGAGGAAGTTCCCGCTGGCGAAGTGTCCAAAATTGTGGAAAAAGCCAAAAAGATGCGTGAGGCCAAAGAGAAATAACCCCTTTGTCGAAGGGGCGCATCATAACGAGATCCAAAGAGGGGACCCTTCCCCCCTTCAGACTGTAGACAAGCGAGGTATTCCAGATTGGAGTACCTCGTTGATTTTTTGAGCCGCAAATTGCAATAACAAGTTGACCATTGACCGTTGAATAGTCCATCATAAGTGCTTAATAGAAACATAGTCCACTACTGTAGGACCCTTGAGAAATACCTCTCTTAAGACATGGAGGTGCTGACTTATCAGCAATTATCACGGGTATAAACCGGAGTCCCCTATTTCTTGATCTATGTTCCATTGGAATCGGGCAAGTTCAACTGGATTTCGTCAGAGCAGTCGGTTCTGTCAATTTCTTAGTGACACGCCTTTTTTCCTAAATACTCATATTAATTTGCATCCTCTAGTTATTAGCAATGAGGAGATAAAATCACAGATATAAATCAACTTCAAAAAAGATAAAATAAAGTATCAATCTATCGTTCAAGGCTTCCGTATGGTTGGGAGTGTCAATTCTAAATAGGGTAATAAAGCAAGGGCTTTTCAGATCGGCGGATTAAGTCCTTAAAATGGTGTAAATTGAATAAGCCAAAAAACAGACCTCTGGTATCATTAAGTTGCACAAATAACTACCTGGAGGATTTGTTGGATGGCTCAACTTAATAGTACACTGGACACCCATCTTTTGAGAGACCTTTTCTCTCTTGAAGGCAGGGATCAAGCCTACGCAAAGCTCATGGAATCCATCTTGACCCAGGTCCTGGAACACCAAGCCATGGAGCCAACCGGTGCCGGCCTCTACGAGCGCAGCGAAAAGCGGCAGGCCTACCGCAACGGCTACCGGGGTCGCACCTTAAAAACACGGGTCGGCACCCTGACTTTGACCGTCCCACGCCTGCGGGACAGTCACTTCAGCACCGAGCTCTTCGCGCGCTATCAGCGCAATGAGCTCTGGTGCTCGCCATGATGGAGATGGTGGTCAATGGCGTATCCACCCGCAAGGTCTCGGCCATCACTGAAGAATTGTGTGGCACCGCCTTCTCCAAGTCCACTGGATCCTCGCTCTGCGAATAGCTCGATCCCGTGGTCACGGCGTTCCGTGAGCGTTTGTTGGAGAAAATTTACCCCTACCTGATCGTCGATGCCATCTACACCAAAGTACGGGAGGCAGGCGCCGTGCGCTCCAAAGGGCTGCTTGTGGCCCTCGGGGTGAACGGGGACGGCTATGGCGAGATCCTTGGCTTCAGGGCGGCGGACACGGAGTTCGAAGGATCCTGGGGCGATTTCTTCTCGTCCCTCAAGGCCCTCGTTCGCGCCATCGGGAAACACTTCCAGGGAGCCGCCTGGCAAAGATGCCAGACCCACTTCTCCCGCAACCTGCTCGATGTGTGCCCGAAAAAGCATTAGCCCACGATCAAGGCGCACTGGAAGTCCCTGTATGAGTCCGTAGACCACGAGGCTGCTCGTGCTGTTAAGGAACGCATCCTCACTGAATACGGGCAGAACGCCCCAAAAGTCTGTGCTCTGCTAGAGGAGGCTTTTGACGATGTGACACAGGTTCTGCGCCTGCCCATGGCCATCCGTAGGAGGCTTGCGCACCTCCAACGCGATCGAACGGGTCAACGAGGAAATCCGGCGAAGAGAGCGGGTGATCCGGATCTTTCCGAACGAGGCCTCGCTACACCGCCTGATCGGGGCGCTCCTAATAGACATCCACGAAGAGTGGCAGGCCGGGCGCCGGTACCTGTCCCTTCCGCCGGAGGCCTGTGCCCAACCTGTTCCTATTGCTGGCTCTACCAACATAAGTGCTGCTTAAGATACCAGTGTCGATTTTACACACAAATATGGACTTGACGCGTCATTTCGACGCGATCGTCGCATTTTTATGGGTTTACCGCTTGTTAGCGCACTTCAGAGGGCAGTTTCCAAACGGAACCCCCTCAGAGGCTAAAACGATTATCAAACTCATAATGGAATTTCTCTCGGTCAAAGGGCCTGGCGTGCGGGTGAGGACGAATGGCCGTGGAAAACGAACAAGAAAACGCCGGAAAATAAAAAAATCCCCGTGGAAAACGAAGCCTAATTTAAAAACTTCGTTCCAAGAGGATCAAATAATTGACAAATTGTCATCTTTCTTAGGGCGTCGAGGGCGTTTGCAGTTTTGGCAAGCTGGGAAGCGCATCCCTCCCAGGGGGAGAAGTCCAGGAATCGTTGTCCTCCACCAGCGCTTTAATGAGTGGGAGCAGTCCGCCGTCTTCGTAGAGTCGGTAATAGTATGGCAGGGCGAGACCTTGCGTGCGCAGGACGCTGCCTTCCATAAAAAGGTAGCGGTTTTCGTATTTGGTTCGATAGTTCCAGTACGTCATGGTGGCAATTTCTCGACGGGGGCGAAGGGGGGAAAAGCCCGTGCGGGGAGAGAGCTCCGCTGTTTTGGCCGTCAAGGCTTCCAGCTCTCGAACGTTTGCCGGGGTCAGCACCCGGGTTTTTCCCCCATAGGTCAAAATCACGGTTTTGACGTCTTCTGGGCGAATGGTTTGTGGCAGGCCGCCTTTGCGGCCCAATAGAAAGCCGATGGACAGCAGTACGAGGAGAATCAGGCAAAGAACGGTCACCAAAGCGTGGTAGAGGCGGGGGGAGAGCGGGATCTTATGTTTCATGGACGTCAACCTTTCCCGGGGGCGGTGAGACAAGGGGGGCTTTTTTTAGGGCTAAAATTAAGTTCATTATAAAAGCGCGCCCCTTTTTGGTAAAGGGCGAGCAAAGGGAGGACGGCTTTTTGCTTCGCTGTGAGCTTCTGGGCCATGGTGTATAATGTAGGAGAAGAAAAGAATCGGGAGGAGAGACGATGATCGTCACACCCATTTCCCTTCAATCGCCCCGAAGCGTCCGAGAGGTACAAAGCTTTTTGCAAGAGATCGCCCATCTGCCCTTTGATCCAACGGTGGATCAAACGGTGGTGATTCGCGATCAAGATCGCATCGTGGCCACGGCCTCGCGCACCGGGGAGGTCTTTCAATACATTGCGGTGGCGCCGGAGCACCAGGGGGAAAACCTCACGGCGGCTCTTTTGAACCATCTGATGCAGGACGCTTTTCGAGAGGGAATTTACCACTATTTTATCTATACCAAGCCCGAAATGGCCCCCTTATTTGAACGCACGGGCTTTCGTCTGCTCGTAGCCCACGAGCGGGCCGCCCTACTAGAGGGCGGCAGCGGTCGCATTGAGGACTACCTGGCGGAGCTTCAAAAAAAGCTTGGATCGCCTCGGGGGCCCCGGGGGGCCCTTTTGATGAACCTCAACCCCATGACTCTGGGGCATCTTTGGCTCATTGGTGAAGCGCGGCGCCGGGTGGAGGATCTCGTCGTCTTTTTGGTGACTCAGGATCTCTCCGTCGTGCCCTTCCAGGATCGCTTGGCCGTGGCTCGATCCGCCGTGGGGTCTTTGCCGGGCGTTACGGTGCTGCCGGGGGGACCCTATATGATTTCTCGAGCAACCTTTCCCACCTATTTCCTTAAAAAAAAGGACGAGGAGTTGCCCGCCTATACCCATACCGATGCCTTGCTCTTTGGCCGCTATATTGCCCCCGCCTTGGGGATCACGGATCGGTTTTTGGGCGAGGAGCCCTTGGATCCTGTGACGCGCGCTTACAATGAGGCGCTCGAGGAAATCCTGCCGCCCCTTGGCACCCAGGTGCACGTCCTGCAGCGCGTGCAAAAGGCGGGAACGGTGATCAGTGCGTCCCGGGTGCGCCATTATTTGGCCCAAGGGGCTCTGGCGGCGGCGTTTGATTTGATTCCCGAAGCCACGAAGGCTTACTTGCGCTCCCCGAAGGGGCAGCAGATTGTACAAAAGATTAAAGAAAGCGAGGCAGATCGTCAATCATGAAAAAATACCAAGGAATTCCAGCCTCCAAAGGCTATGCCATGGGGTACGCCGTCATCAAGCAAGAGGCGAACTACACCATTGAAGAAGGAGCGGGCAAAGGGCCGAAGGAAGAGCTCAAGCGGTTAGCCGCCGCCGTAGAATGCGCCAAGGAACAGCTCGTAGGGTTGCGGGAGAAGACCGCCCGGGAAGCGGGGGAAGAAGCGGCACTGGTGTTTGATGCCCATCGCATGTTCCTCGAGGATCCTGAATTCATGGGCGAAGTTCGTGAGGCCGTCGAAGGCGGGCAAAACGCCATGGCTGCGATCCAGAGCGTTGCCCAGGGCTACATCGCGATTTTCTCCACCATGGAGGATGAATATCTGCGCGAGCGGGCCGCAGATATTCAGGATGTGTCCGACCGGGTGTTGCAAAACCTCAGCGGCAAGACCAAGACCTTGGAGATTCGGGAGCCCCAACGCGTGGTGTTGGCCCATGATCTGACCCCATCGGATACGGCAGGCCTTGAGAAAGATTTGGTGTCGGCCTTTGTGACGGAGGTGGGGGGACGCACCTCGCACACCGCCATCATGGCTCGAACACTGGAAATTCCCGCAGTAGTGGGGGTCACGGGCGTACTCCAGGAGGTCCAGGACGGGCAACGGATGCTGGTGGATGGCGTTTCGGGCGAGGTGATTTTGGATCCCGACGAGGCAGCGCTCTCCGCTTTTGAGCGGGCGGCGGCGGCCTATCAAAAAGAGCAAAAAGCCCTCCAGTCCCTGCGTTCGGTGCGCACCGTGAGCCGCGATGGAAAGGCGATTGAAGTGTCTGGGAACATCGGAAAGCCCGCAGATGTTGACGCGGTGCTGGCGGCCGGGGGGGAGGGCATCGGGCTCTACCGCACGGAGTTTTTGTATATGGATCGAAAGCAGTTGCCCGACGAACAAGAGCAGTTTGAAGCCTATAAAACCGTGCTGGAGGCCATGGACGGCCGCCCCGTCATCATCCGAACGTTGGACATCGGGGGGGATAAAAAGCTCCCCTATCTGCCCTTGCCTGAGGAGATGAATCCCTTCTTGGGATACCGAGCCATTCGTCTATGCTTGGATCGTCCGGATCTGTTCAAGGTCCAATTGCGCGCCCTGTTGCGTGCGGGCGCCTACGGCAAGCTGCGCGTCATGTTCCCCATGATTTCGGGGCTTCAGGAATTTAAGGACGCCATGGCCCTGGCCCAGGAGTGCCGGGAGGAATTAAAGCAGGAAGGGATAACGGTAGGCGAAGACATTCAATGGGGCATCATGGTGGAAATTCCCGCGGCGGCCGTTTGTGCCAGAGAGCTGGCCGAACACGTGGACTTTTTCTCCATCGGCACCAACGACCTCATCCAGTACACCCTGGCGGCGGATCGCATGTCCGAGAAGGTTTCTTACCTTTACGACCCCTTGCATCCCGCCGTGCTTCGCCTGATTCAAATGACGATTGATGGCGCCCACGCTTGCGGCAAGTGGGTGGGGATGTGTGGCGAGATGGCGGGGGATGAACGGGCGATCCCGAAACTCCTGGCCATGGGCCTCGATGAATTCAGCATGTCGGCGAGCAGCATTTTGGCGGCGCGCTCCTTGATCCTGGACCACGACGCTCATGCGGCGTCTTGTTAACCAAGGGTTCATGATTTGGTCACCCCTTTTCCTAGTGATTTGGTATAATTTGAAAAGAAGAACCTTAGGAGGGAAGAATCATGGTAGAACATGTAACAGATGCCAACTTTGCAAAAGTTGTTGAAGAAAACGAACAATTGGTGATTGCCGATTTTTGGGCCAGCTGGTGCGGCCCCTGCAAAATGATGGGCCCGATCTTTGAAGAAGCGGCCAAGGAAGTGGAAGGCGTCACCTTCGCCAAAATCAACGTGGATGAGAATCCGAGCTCAGCGGCCAAGTACCGTGTAGGCTCGATCCCGACGATTTTAGCCATTAAGGGCGGAAAAGTCGTGGGCACCATGGTGGGCTTCAAACCCAAAGCGGAACTGCTTTCCTTTGTGGCATCCCATCGTTGAGGACCCGATTGATTGGATGAAACACCCCCTGCCTCAGAGGACTCCTTCCCTAGGAGCTCCTTTGAGGCAGGGGTTTTCGTTTTCTATTTTTCTTTGGTCGGCGGTTTCTTAGTTCAAGGGAAGGCGTGGGCCGGCAGGAAGTGGTAAATAAGAGCCTTAGATTCCTCTCCCGGAACAGGTTGGGCACAGGCCTCCGGCGGAAGGGACAGGTACCGGCGCCCGGCCTGCCACTCTTCGTGGATGTCCATTAGGAGCGCCCCGATCAGGCGGTGTAGCGAGGCCTCGTTCGGGAAGATCCGGATCACCCGCTCTCTTCGCCGGATTTTCTCGTTGATCCGCTCGATCGCGTTGGAGGTGCGCAAGCCTCCTACGGATGGCCATGGGCAGGCCCGGGACGGTCACTTCAGGGGGCCGACCCGTGTTTTTTAGGTGCGACCCCGGTAGCCGTTGCGGTAGGCCTGCCGCTTTTCGCTGCACTCACAGAGGCCGGCACCGGTTGGCTCCATGGCTTGGTGTTTCAGGACCTGGTTCAAGATGGATTCCATGAGCTTTGCGTAGGCTTGATCCCTGCCTTCAAAAGAGAAAAGGTCTTTCAAAAGATGGGTGTCCAGTGTACTATTAAGTTGAGCCATCAAACAAATCCCCCAGGTAGTTATTTGTTTGATGGCTCAACTTAATGATACCAGAGGTCTGTTTTTTGGCTTATTCAATTTACACCATTTTAAGGACTTAATCGTCCATGGATGGACATACGGAAATCCACAGGGTTAAAGATGAGATCAATCTGCTTCTTTGGCTTATAACCATGATCCTTAGACAAGCTGAACCTCCTATTTTAGACATACCCTAATGGGTTTGAGGTTCAGCTTGTTTTGCTATGGGGTCTTTATTTAGCGCTTACGGCTGGCAGGGCCTTTTTTGAGCACGACAATCCATCCAGGGCGATGCGTTTGGACGTCATAGCCTTGAGCGATAAAAAACCGCAGCATTTGCTCGGACTCTTCTTCATAGCCGGGACGCAGGTCCAAAACCACATAGTCTGCCGGATAAAAGCGGTCGCCTTGAACGTTGTAGAGGGGATCATAGAGGATGGGGCGGTCGGCAAGATAGCCGGTGAGGAACGTGGTGGCAAGGACCGAAGCGTTTTTAGGAAGTTCATCCATGGATTGTTTCATGGCGTCCAGTGCGGGTTTTTCCTGCTTTAGGTAGACCCGGTAGTGTTCATTTTTTATGAGGTGCGTCGTGGAAAAAAGCGCCCCAAAGACGATGGCGGGGATTAAAAGCAGCGCCAACCCTTCACGCCGCAGCGGCCAAAGCTTCGCTTGAAAGGCCCCTAAGGGGCGGCCTTTAGGCCTCTTTTGGGGCAATTCCTGCGCTTCGGGGTGATCCTTTAGGGCCAATAAGGCCAGAAAGAACAGTAGAACGTAGCTGCCGTAGTTGTATTGCCAAGAGATGTTGTATTGGTAGGGCCAGTCCTGCACGAGGTTCATCACGATGAGGGGTAGGATCAAAAACCAGCGACCCAGGGAGCGGTTTAAAAGGGGCAAAAGCCCCAAGGGCAGGAGCATTTGGCAAAGGTAGCGCAGTTTTTGCGGCATGAAGAGACGGGAGAAGAAGAATCCAGGGTGCGCGATGACCGTTAAGGGAACTGAAGCTAAGCCAAGGGTTGGGTCGCTGATGAGGGATCCGAAGCGCCCCGTCATCGCGCCATCCCCGAATTGCTTGAGGAAAAAAAGGCTCAGTAAAAAATAAGAAAGGGAAGTCAAAAATAGGGCAAGAGCCATGCGATGCTGCCGGCGATCCAACCAAAGATAGCCCGAGATGGCCCATAAATAAAGGGCAGCGTCCTCTTTAATGAATAGGGTCAGCAGGACGGCCGCGGCCAGGGGCCAAGGCTTTTTCTCCAAGGAAAACACCAAAACCCATAAAATGAGCGGCGCTAAAAAGCAGTTTTCATGCAGGTCGTAAAAATTGGAGGTGATGAGGGCGGTGGAGGTAGCGTACGCCACGAGTAGGAACAGTCTTCGGCGAGGCGAAATCCCCAGCCCTTTGGCCAAGCGGTGCATGGGGAAAATGCCGGAGGCCACCACCAGGGCCTGCAGGATCTGCAAGGTGACGGCGTGACGAAAGATCATGAAAAAGGGCAGCATCAGATAATAGATGGGCGAGAGGTGGACCAAAAAGTGGGACAGCGGCTGATTGCGCTCCAAGGTGGTGGTGGGGAGGCCCGTATCCGCCATGTGGTGAAACATTTGAACGAAGAGGTTGAAGTCGAAGGTGGGGGTGGACAGGCTGAGCGTCCGGGCCACCCCCACCCGGGCAATGAGAAGGGCCTGCAGCAAAAAGGCCGCCCAAAGGATCCAAGGAAGGGCGCGCTGGGCTTTTGTCTGTTCCAGGCCGTGCCAAAAAAGAGCCAAGAGGATGGCGAGAAGCAAGGACCCTAAAAGGGCGATGCCAATTTTCGACCCGGAGAGCGGGCTCTTTGAGAATTCTTGATAAAGGGGTTCCAAGGGAAGATCCTTTAAAAGAAGTACCAGATCCCCGAGGGCTAAGGCGAGGAGGCCTGCGGTGAGAAAAGGGGCGCGACGAAGGCGGGCGAGAGGATCAAAAAGCCATAGGGCTAAAAGCTCAACGCCGAGAAGGCCCCATAGGCCGAGGGTTCCGGCCAGGGGATTTTTACAGGCGAGGATAAAAAGCAGCACCGCCGCAAAGAGGGCAAAAGGCGCCAAATCGTCCAAGCGGCGGCGCAACCAAAATAGGAGGACGGAGCCGATAAGGGTGCAAAGCAGCAACCCCCAAAGCGCGTAAAGGTTGACGTGCGCTAAGGTAAAAGGGGTGGCTTCGTTGGGAAACAGCAGGGTCCAAAAAGCGAAGGCGCTGAGCCAGGCGCTGAGGATGAGCATCAAGGTGTCGGGCAGCCGCTGGGCCCGAGCGGCGTGGGACGAGGAGGGGTGATCCGTCATGGAGGCTCCTTTCGGGCGCGCCCCTTTGCGGGCTGGCCTATCATCTGAAGAGTTCGTATTGTATAATATTGTATAGTATACCTATGGAAATTTGTGAAGGAGGTCGAGGTTGTCCCGATGATGGATCAATTGAATATTATAAAGAATACGCTTTTGAACCTTCGGATCTCCTCATTGGTGGAAATTCTCATTGTGGCCTGGTTGCTTTATAAGTTGTACTGGCTGATTCGAGAAACCCGAGCTGAACAGTTGCTCAAGGGGATCCTTATTATTTTAGCACTTTTGCCCATCTCTCAGATCACGAACATGACCATGCTCTATTTCCTTTTGTCCCGAACGATTACGGTGGGGGTGCTTTCCTTTGTGATCATCTTCCAGCCGGAGATTCGCAGGGCGCTGGAGCATTTGGGCCGGACGGCGTTCAACGATCGGCACTTGGCGCCCGAGGAGCGCGCACTCAACGATATGGTGGGTGAGATGGTCAACGCCGTGGAGAGTTTGAGCCTCACGAAGACCGGCGCCTTGATCGCCGTGGAGCAGCAGACCATGCTGCGGGAAATCATCGCCACCGGTACCCTGGTGGACGCTCAGGTCTCGGCGCCGATCATCGAGAATATTTTCTTCCCCAATACCCCGCTGCACGATGGCGCTATGATCATTCGCGGCGATCGGGTGCTGGCGGCCGGATGCGTGCTGCCGTTGACCAACAGCAATGAGATCTCGAAAAAGCTTGGCACACGGCATCGGGCGGCCATCGGTCTTACCGAGGTGTCGGATGCGGCGGTGATCATTGTCTCTGAAGAGACGGGGGTGATTTCCCTCGCCCTTAACGGCAAGCTGGTGCGCAACTACGACGGGGAACGTTTAAAGGCGATCCTTTTGAAAATTTTGTCCAAGAACAAAGAAACTGCTCAGGAAACAGTACGAGAGAAGGTGAGAAAATGGCTAAAAACAAAGCCCACGACCTCCTCATAAAGATCTTTTGCCTTATCGCCTCCTTTGGCCTTTGGGTGTTTATTTTGACCACGACCAATCCAGCGCAGCGTCATACGTTCAGCTCGGTGCCGGTGCAGATTCAAAATGCCGAAAGCCTTACGGCCAAGGGCCTTATTTTGATGCCGGGGCAGTCACTGACCGCCCGGGTCACCGTAGAGGGCCCCGTCAATGAGGTCTATACCGTCACTGCTGATTCCATCGTCCTAGTGCTGGACTTGAATCAGCGGACGCTAAAGGCAGGGGAACAAGAGGTGCAGGTGACGCTGGTGCAGATGCCTCAGGGTATGAATCTGGTGGGGGCTAAGCCCACGGTAAAGCTGCAGGTTGAGGAGTATTTACGACGGCCGGTGGACATTCGAAAGGACAAGCTGGTGTATTCGGCGGCGCCGGGGTATTATGTGCCCGAGCCGCGCATTGAATTGAACTTTGCCATGGTCTCCGGGCCGAAGAAATTTGTGGATGAGGTAGCGGCGGTGAAGCCCATCTCCAACCGCACCAACATCAACACCATGATTCGGGAAATGGCCCGCATGGAAGCGGTGGACGCGAAGAACAATCCGGTGCCCAACGTCACCTTGCAGGAAAACTACGTGGAGGTTACCTACCATCCGCAGCCGGTGAAGGAAGTGAAAGTGGAGCCGGTCCATCAGGGGCAGAACGACCGAATCAACTTGACCAGCATCACGGCGGTGCCCAATATGGTGCGCATCACGTCCCGGGAACCCGTGTTGCGCAGCATCTCGGAGCTCAAGACCGAGTCTTTGGACATTAAGAGCGTGGAGCCCGGCGATACCAAGCGTACCATGCGCTTGGTGGTGCCCCCTGAGGTTCTCGTGTTGGACGCCCGGGGCAAGGCCACCGATCCCGTAGTGGACGTACACACCTCTGCCCAGGCCGTGACCACAAGAACCTACAAAAAGAATCTGACCTTTGCGGGAACCCCTTTGGCGGGGAAGGTCAAGGTTACGGATGTGCCCGTTCAGGTGGTGATCGCCTCCACCAAGGATAAGCTCGATCAGCTCAGTGAAGGGTCCATCGTCATCACGGTGAACATCGCAGGCTTAGGGCCTGGAGACCACAGTCGGCCCGTGGAAGTCAATCTGCCCGAGGGCTATACCAACATTAAGGTCGTGCCCAGCACGGTGCAAGTCACCATTGAAAATTAGGACCGCGTCTGCCGCAAAAGCCTTGGGCTTTGGCGGGGACGCCTAACGCGCGAAAGGGCCATGCGGTGCATGGCCCTTTCGCATCAACGTCGGAGGAGATTCTCCGGGAAAGGAGCACACCATGCTGGATGTCCGGGATGTAAAATTGCCGTTGGAAGAGACCCTTCAAGAAAAAGAAGCCTTGCAGCGGGCGCTTTGTAAAAGGCTGCGCGTGCCTCAAGAGGCCATTTTGTCCCTTCAGATTTTAAAGGAAAGCGTGGATGCGCGCAAAAAAGATCGCATCTTCATCCTTTACCGCCTTTTAGTGCGCCTAGCGCCGGGGGTGCGTCTTCGCGGGACCCCACCGGGCGTGACCCCGTATGCCCCGGAGCCTCAGCCAGCGCTTCTTATCGGCGGCGAGCCCTTAAATGGTCCGGTGGTGATTGCGGGCTTTGGGCCCGCGGGTCTCTTTGCTGCGTTGACCCTGGCCCGATCGGGCTACGCTCCCTTGGTTTTGGAGCGGGGGGAGGACGTCGAGGCCCGCACTCAAAAGGTCGAAGCGTTTTGGGCCGGCGGAGCCCTGGATCCTGAGTCCAACGTGCAGTTTGGCGAGGGCGGCGCCGGGACCTTCTCTGACGGAAAGCTGACGACGCGGATTCGCGATCCGAGAGTTCAAGGGATTTTAGAGGATTTTGTTCGGGCTGGCGCCCCTGAGGAAATACACTATCGCAACAAGCCTCATGTGGGGACGGATCTTTTAAAGGGCGTGGTGAGAAGCCTTCGGGAGGCCATGATCGAGGCGGGCGGCCGCATACTCTTTACCACTCGCTTGGAGGATTTAGCCGCTCGGGACGGAAGGCTTCAAGAAGCGAAGTGGGGCGGTCAGTGGCATCGTGTAGGCGCCCTGGTGCTTTGCCCGGGGCATTCGGCACGAGATACCTATGAGATGCTTTGGGCTCGGGGCGTTCCGCTGGAGGCGAAGTCCTTTGCCGTGGGTCTTCGGGTGGAGCATCTGCAGGAGGCCATCGATGCCTGCCAATACGGGCAATGGGCTCATCACCCGAAGCTTCGGGCCTCGGAGTACACCTTGGCTGGCCGCACGGGGGCGAGGCGAGGCGTTTATTCCTTTTGCATGTGTCCGGGGGGTCAGGTGGTCAATGCCTCCTCTGAAGCAGGCCGACTTTGCGTCAATGGAATGAGCTATCATGCCAGGGACCGGCGTCAGGCGAATTCGGCCCTGGTGGTTTCTGTGGGTCCTGAAGATTTTGGGCCTTTGCCACTCTCGGCGATCACTTTCCAGCGACAGCTTGAGGAAAAGGCGTACCAAATGGGGCAAGGAAAGGATTGGGCGCCAGTGCAGCGCACCTGCGATTTTCTTGAGGGAACGTTGACCCAGCGCTTTGAGGGGGTGTATCCAGAGGTCTCTCCAGGATTCACCTCGGCACCGCTCCATGAGCTCTTGCCTGAAGTCCTAACCCAGGGGCTCAGGGACGGCCTGAGGCTCTTTGGCCGTCGGATCCGAGGGTTTGATTCCCAAGGTGTTTTAACGGGAGTGGAATCACGCACCTCCGCGCCCCTACGGATTCTTCGGGGCGAAGGTTTCTTCTCGCCTGGTTTTGAAGGGCTCTATCCTTGCGGCGAGGGGGCGGGATACGCCGGAGGCATTGTCAGCGCCGCCGTGGATGGGGTGCGCATTGCCCAGGCGCTCATGGCCCGATATGCCCCCAGTCCTCCTTTGATTTGAGCGAAAAAAACAAGACTTGCAATGGATGGACATTCTTCCTGCATGATGTCCTAAAAAAGCGCCTAGAAAACCATGAGCCTCTAACCCAGAGGGGGTCCCTTCCTGCCACTCTTTTGGCGGGGAGGGATCCCTTCTTGTCCTGGGATCTGATATGATATAGGGTGTGAAAACCGTTTCCCATTTTAACCCACGAGGAGGAGCCAACATGAAGAGCATCCTGACCATCAATCCGGGGTCCACCACCACGAAGGTGGCGGTATTCCATGATGAGCGGGCCGTGAAAGAAATCAGCCTGTCCCACGATTTGGAGGAGCTGAAGCAGTACGAAGACATCTCCGACCAAAAGCCCATGCGGGAGCGTGCCATCGTGGCGTGGCTGACCAATGAAGGCGTGTCCCTAACGGATTTGGACATCATTATTTCTCGTGGAGGCCTGGTTCGGCCCATTCCGACGGGGACCTATGAAGTGACCGATCAGATGATTGAAGATCTGCGGGTGGGGTACTCCGGCATTCATGCCAGCAACCTGGGCGCGCAGATCGCCCAGGATTTGGCCCGGCGTGCCGGCATCCGCGCCTACATCACAGACCCGGTGGCTTGCGATGAGATGGACGATGTGGCCCGTATTTCGGGTCTGCCTGAATTGACGCGGCGCTCCAATGCCCATTACCTGAACATTAAAGCCGTCGGCCGGCGGGTCTGCCAAGAAAAGGGACTCGATCCGTTGAAGGACAACCTCATCATTTGCCATTTGGGCGGGGGCATCAGCGTCGTACCGTCTCGGGCGGGACGCATTGTGGACAGCAACAACGCCAACGAGGGGGGGCCATTTTCCCCCGAGCGGGCGGGTACGTTGCCCGTGGCAGACTTGGTGCGCCTGGCTTTTAGTGGCTCCTTCACCGAAAAGGAGTTGCTCAAGCAGATCATTGGGCGAGGCGGCCTCATGGGCTATCTTGGCACCAACGACGGCCGCCGAGTGGAAGAGCGCATCGCCGCAGGGGATGCGCAAGCAGCCTTGATTTATGAAGCCATGGGCTATCAGATCGCCAAGGAAGTGGGGGCTTGCGCCGCCGTGCTTTGCGGTGAAGTTCGAGCCATCATCCTCACCGGGGGACTGGCCTACTCTAAGGCCCTCACTGAGGAAATCCGTAGAAGAACCTCGTTTATTGCTCCGCTTTTTGTAGAGCCCGGGGAAGATGAAATGAAGGCGCTGGCCGAAGCCGGACTGCGCATTTTGATGCACGAAGAAGAAGCGAAAGATTACGACAAGGAGGCCCTGCAAAGATGATTCGAAATTTTGACGATGTGTTTGCCCGCATCAAGGAACTGCCCAAAAAGAAAGTCGCCGTGGCCGCGGCGGAGGACGAGCCGGTCTTGGAAGCCATTCATCATTGTCGCGCTCGAGGGATTGCCGATGCCGTCTTAGTGGGAGACGAGGAGAAGATCCGCGCCATCGCCAAGGGCCTGGACATTGATCTTTCCGGTCTTGAGATCCGCAACGAAAAAGAGCCCGCCAAGGCAGCGCTGATCTGTGCGGAGCTTGTCTCCACCGGTCAGGCGGACATGATGATGAAGGGCATGATTGACACGAAAAACTTTCTGCGGGCGGTCCTCAATAAGGAAGTAGGCCTTCGGACGGGAGCGCTCATCACCCATGTGGGCGTCTTTGATGTGAAGGGCTACGATCGTCTGCTTTTCATTACCGATGCTGCGTTCACCATGTATCCGACCTTGGAGCAGAAAAAGTCCATCCTCGAGAATGCCGTCCAGCTGGCGCATGCCCTGGGGAACGAGAATCCTAAGGTGGCGCCCATCTGCGCCGTGGAGGTCGTCAATCCCGACATGCCGGCCACCTTGGATGCCCAAGCCCTGACGCAAATGAACCAAGCGGGCGAAATCAAGGGATGCACCGTCTACGGTCCGTTGGCTTTTGACAACGCCATCGATGCCGAAGCGGCCCGCCACAAAAAGATCGACCATCCCGTGGCCGGTCATGCGGACATCTTTCTGATGGCCAATATCGAAGCCGGCAACGGAGTCTTTAAGGCCATCACCTATACCAGCTCCGGCGAGCGGCACGGCGGCATCCTCATGGGCGCTGCGGCTCCGGTTATTGTCACTTCCCGTGCGGATTCCTTTGAAGCCAAAGTCAATTCCATCGCCCTGGCAGCCCTGGCGGCCCAAGGAGGAAAATAATATGAAAAAACTGCTCATCATCAATCCTGGCTCCACGTCCACTAAAATTGGCGTATACGAGGATGAGACGCCGGTTTTAATTGAAACTTTGCGCCACAGCGCCGAGGAAGTCGGTCGCTACGAGCACGTCAGCGATCAATTTGAATTCCGAAAGGAAGTCATCCTCTCGGTGTTGAAAGAAAAAGGCATCGAGTTGGAAAGCCTTTCTGGCGTCGTGGGCCGTGGAGGGCTGTTGCGCCCCATTCCCTCGGGGACGTATGCCGTCAATGACGCCATGTTGCGCGATGTAACCAGCGGCGAAAACGGCGAGCACGCCGCGAACCTTGGGTGCATGATCGCCCGGGAAATCGGCGATGAACTCTCCATTCCTTCGTTCATCGTGGATCCCGTGGTGGTGGATGAACTGCAGGATGTGGCTCGGATTTCGGGATTGCCCTTGATTGAACGCAAGTCCATCTTCCACGCGCTCAATCAAAAGGCGGTGGCCAAGCGCTACGCCAAGGAAGTTGGCAAGCGCTATGACGAGTTGAACCTCATCGTAGTCCATATGGGCGGAGGCGTCTCCATCGGTGCCCACGAAAAGGGGCAGGTGGTGGACGTCAATAACGCACTCAACGGCGAAGGCCCCTATTCGCCGGAGCGCTCGGGGGGCTTACCGGTGGCGGATTTAGTGAAACTTTGCTTCTCGGGCAAGTACACCGAAGGGGAGCTTTTGAAGAAAATTACCGGGAAGGGCGGCGTCGTTGCCTACCTGGGCACCAACAATATGATTGAAGTTCAAGAGCGGATGGACGCCATGGATCCTGAAGCGACCTTGGTGTTCCAGGGGATGGCCTATCAAACCGCCAAAGAAATCGGCGCCTGTGCCGCGGTGCTTTGCGGCAAGGTGGACCAGATCCTTTTGACGGGAGGCATCGCGTACTCCAAACCCATGGTGGAGGAAATTCTCCGTCGGGTGGCCTTTATTGCGCCCGTAACCATTTATCCTGGGGAGGATGAGCTTTTGGCGCTGGCGCAGGGCGGCCTTCGGGTGCTCAATGGTGAGGAGGAAGTCATGAGCTACCAAGAGGCTGTTCAATAATTAGAAAAATAGCGCCTGTTTTTTAGCAATTTGATAACGAGGGGCGCGGCGGATCAAAAGTTGTGCGGATCAAAAGCAGCGCCCTGCAGCGCGGCTCGCACGTCCAAACCGTGGGAACCCTTGATGCGCCGGGAAAAAGTTCTATTTTTGCCCGGGGATCCTTGCAAAAACTTCGGAGCGCCGAAAAGAGCCGGGGCCGCGGAATCTTTGATCTGTTAACCTTTTCAATTCTGTTTATCAACGAATGCCCGCCTGCGGTGAACATCCGTTTCTCCAAGGGGAGAATTGGCAAGATCTTTTTAATGGGGTTCGCTTTTTGGTGACAGATTGGCAATTAGGGAATGAGCGAGCCCTGGGGTAGAATAAAAGGGGAAATTCCCAAATGAACCCAGTGAGGTACCCATGAAACGTCTGACCTTATTTACCGGCCATTTCGGCAGCGGAAAAACCGAAATAGCCATCAACTACGCAAGAAAACTTAAAGAAGAAGGAACCGAACGGGTGACCCTTGTGGACCTAGATATCGTGAATCCTTATTTTTGCTCCAGGGACATCGCCGACACCTTGTCCGATCAGGGCATCCGGGTGATTTCGCAAAACCGTCATTGGTCCAATGCGGAGCTCATGGTGGTGACGCCGGAAGTCTTATCCGCCTTCAACAAGAAGGATCACAGCGTGGTCTTGGATGTGGGCGGAGACGATATGGGCGCGGTGGCTCTTGGGCAATACAACCGCTTTTTTCAGGAAGAGCCCTACGACATGTTTTTAGTGGTCAACGGCAATCGGCCCTTGACGGCGACCCCTGAAGAAGCGAAGGAGTACTTGCACGCCATTGAAGTTTCATCTCGTTTAAACGTGACGGGACTCATCAACAACACCAACCTCAGCTACGAGACCACCTTGGATGATGTGGTTCGAGGTCAGGATCTGGTGGAGGCCTTAGCCAAAGACACCGGTCTTCCGGTGATCTTCACCGCCGTTCGTCGGGATCTTTGCGGCGCGGCTCAATCAGTTATTCGTGGGGAAATCCTCCCCATTGATATTTACATGAAACCGCCCTGGCGGTAAAAAAAGAGGGGGAAAAGCTATGCCAAGAGTAGAATTTCGGGAAGAACGCTGCAAAGGGTGCGGACAGTGCGTCATCGCCTGCCCCGTAAAAATCATTTCCTTTGCGGACCATCTCAATGAGAAAGGGTACAAACCCGCCACCATCGCTGAGGACCTTCGTTCCAAATGCATCGGCTGCACATCGTGCGCCAGAATGTGTCCGGACCTGGTCATCACGGTTTACAAGTAAGGGGGAATTGCATTATGGCAGAAAAAGTATTGATGAAGGGCAATGAAGCCATCGGGGAAGCAGCCATTCGGGCCGGCTGCAAGTGCTTCTTTGGATATCCCATCACCCCGCAAACGGAAGTGGCCGCTTACATGGCCAAGCAGATGCCCAAGATCAACCGCGTGTTTTTGCAGGCAGAATCCGAAGTCGCCGCCATCAACATGGTGTACGGAGCTTCGGGGAGCGGCGTGCGCGTCATGACCTCTTCCTCCTCGCCTGGAATTTCCTTGAAGGCGGAAGGAATCTCCTACATTGCAGGAGCTGAGTTGCCCTGCGTCATCATCAACATCGTGCGCGGCGGCCCGGGACTGGGCGGCATTCAGCCCGCACAATCCGACTACAACCAAGCCACCAAGGGCATTGCCCACGGCGATTTCCACCTGCCGGTTTTTGCCCCGTCTTCCATTCAGGAGATGGTGGATACCATCGGGGAAGCGTTCGACATCGCTGATGCCTATCGGACGCCCGTCATGGTTATGGGCGATGGAATGATCGGACAAATGATGGAGCCCGTGGAATTCCACGAGCGCAAAGGTCGCGAGTTGCCGGCCAAGGATTGGGCCGCTAACGGATTGGGCGATCGCCAAAAGCACAACGTCATCAACTCCCTTTACTTAAAGCCGGATGAACTGGAAAATCACAACATCCATCTTTTTGAAAAGTTTGAAAAAATCAAGCAAAATGAAACCAAGTACGAGCTGGTGGACTGCGAGGATGCTGATTTAATCCTGGTGGCCTACGGCACGACTTCGCGGATTTGCAAAAACGCCATGAAGCTGGCGGCCGAGGAAGGCATTAAGGTCGGCCTGATCCGGCCCATCAGCCTCTGGCCGTTCCCCGTGGAAGCCTTTGAAAAAACCATCGATCAAACCAAGACAGGCTTCCTTTGCGTTGAAATGTCCATGGGACAAATGGTGGAAGACGTTAAACTGGCCGTTTTGGGGAGAAAGCCCGTAGAATTCTACGGAAGAACCGGTGGCATGATTCCCACCCCAGAAGAGATTTTGGATCAAATTCGCAAGATGGCAGGAGGCAAATAACATGGAAAAAACGGAACAAAAAGAAATGAAAGTTGTCTTCCAGCCAACCAAAGCCATACTGGATGTCCCTACCCACTATTGCCCCGGATGCACCCACGGGATCATCCACCGTTTAGTGGGAGAGGTCTTGGAAGAGCTCAACATCATTGAGAAGACTGTGGGCGTTGCGCCCGTTGGCTGCTCGGTACTGGCTTACGACTATTTTGCCTGTGATATGTTTGAAGCCGCTCACGGCCGGGCGCCCGCTGTGGCCACGGGCATCAAGCGCGCAAACCCCGACAAGATCGTCTTCACCTATCAGGGCGACGGGGATATCGCCGCCATCGGAACCGCTGAGGCCGTTCATGCAGCAGCCCGCGGCGAAAACATTGTGACGATCTTTGTCAACAACTGCATCTACGGAATGACGGGCGGACAAATGGCGCCCACAACCCTGCCCGGTCAGGTCACCGAGACCTCGCCCTACGGCCGCGACACGAAGACCCAGGGCTTCCCGATCCGCTTCTCCGAGATGATCTCGACCTTGGAGGGATCCTATTACGTGGAACGCGTTTCTGTGGATTCTGTCCCCAATGTGGCCAAAGCCAAGCGCGCCATCAAAAAAGCCTTCCAGAACGCCATCGACGGCAAAGGCTTTAACTTGGTGGAAGTTCTTTCCATCTGTCCCACCAACTGGGGATTGAATACTCAAGAATCCCTCAACTGGCTCAGAAACAACATGATGCCTTTCTATGAACTGGGATTGAAAAAGGATAAGGACGCCGTGAAAGAGGAGGCGAAATAATAATGGCTCAGCAAGAAATTTTGTTTGCGGGATTCGGGGGACAAGGCATTTTGTCCATGGGTAAGTTCCTCGCCTACGCCGGAATGGACCAGGACATGAATGTGTCTTGGTGCCCCTCGTATGGCCCGGAGATGCGCGGAGGAACCGCCAACTGCTCGGTCATCTTATCGGATTCGGACATCGGAAGTCCCATTGTGACGGCTCCCGACACCCTTGTGGTGATGAACCGCCCGTCCTTGGAGAAATTTGTCGACACCCTGAAGCCGGGGGGACTGCTCATCTTGGATTCAGACCTCATCTCGGAGGAGGTTCAGCGGGACGACGTAACGGTGATCCGCATTCCTTCTCAAACCATCGCCGCAGAAATCGGCTCCAAAACCATCGCCAATATGGTGCTCTTGGGCGCTTTGGTCAAAAAGACCGGCATTGTGGGTGTGGAGGATCTGTTGAAGGCGTTGAAGGATCATGGGAAAGCGAAGTTCTATACCGCCAACGAACAAGCCGTCAGCCGCGGCACAGAATTCGCAAACTAAGCCATTCCTCGTTTGGCTCAATAAGCTTCTTCCTTCGGGGAGGAGCTTTTTTGACGTCCACATTTTTTTGAATGGTTATTGATTTCACAATTAGGGTGGGGTTTTGTGCTTTTTGCCTCGAAAATCGTGGTAGAATGGGTGGGTAAACTAAAGAGGAGTGATAGTATGTTGGCTTTTTTCTCACGGTTGGGATTGCAGGAAGTTCTGGTCATTCTCATCGTCGCGTTGCTGGTATTCGGTCCTAAAAAGTTGCCCGAGATCGGCAAATCCTTGGGCCATTCCTTCAATGAATTCAAACGGTCCATGAATGGAGAACCCGCTAAGACCCCAGAGAACCCTTCGTCGGGAAATGAAGAATAACCCTTCGGCGGATCCCAAGCAAGACACCCTGGTGGGGCATTTGAGCGAACTGCGCCGCCAGCTGATGTGGTCTTTATTGGTTTTTGTGGCGGTCACGGTGGCCGCCTTTTTCTTTGCCGAGGTCCTGGTTTTGGATATGGTGAGTAAAGCGCCCAACACCCGCTTCGTCTATTTGTCGCCGGCGGAATTGTTCACCACCTATATGCGAATTGCTATGGTGGCGGGGCTCTTGGTCTCCTTGCCGTTCTTTTTAAACCGCATCTGGGCATTCATTCGTCCGGGGCTTTACCCCAAGGAAATCCGCACCCTGCGCTGGGCGGTGCTTTTGGGCGTGGCCCTCTTTGCGGCGGGCTTATGCTTTGCCTATCTTATCGTGTTGCCCATGAGCTTGGAGTTTTTCGCTCGCTTTCAAACTCCGGCCATCCAATCGGCGGTGGGTTTTTCCAATTACTTCGATTACGTGACGAAGATGGTGTTTGCCTTTGCCTTGGTGTTTGAATTGCCCATCCTCGTGGTGGTCTTGGTTCGCTTGGGCGTTGTCACCACCGACTTTTTGAAGAAGAATCGAAAATATGTGCTCTTGGTGGTGGTGGTGCTTTCCGCCATTTTAACGCCACCGGACGTACTCTCTCAGATCATGCTCTCGGTGCCAATGATGCTGTTGTTTGAACTGGGGATCGTCTTGGGCCGACTGGGCGAAAAGAAGGCTCAAAGGGTCCTTGAAGCCTCGAAGATTTGATAAGACCTGCTTTAGGGAGGGCATATTCCTTTCCTTTAAGGGAGCCCATAGGGGCCTAAAAGCAAGAGGGGGGGCATCGGATGCGTTCTCCCCCATCCCCCTTGAAAGACCAGGTCGTCTCAAGGGATCGTTGGCGCTCAAGGGGAGCCTTCGATTTATGGAAAACCAGCAAGACCCCGCGGCCCATCCTTTTGGGGACGGGCCGCGGGGTCTTGCTGGTTTTTTGGGTTTCGTTTTGAACTCGAAGGATTCCGGTTCTTAAGAAACTTTAAAGTGTCGATTGAGCATCTCCACCATATAGCGGGTGACGTCGGCGGCGTTGCCGGCGCAGCGGGCTTTTCGTTTGGGGTCCGTGTAGGGCACCTTCATTTTTTCCATGAACTTGCCCACAGAATCCGAGCAAAGATAGGAATCGGCCACCGTGGTCTCCAAGGCGCCTTGGTATTCGGGCTGGTATTTGGGGAAGGGGAATTTCTTATACCACTCGTAGAGCTCTTTGACCAAGGCCGGAGCATCTTTGGGGTCCACCACCGAGCCAATGCAAAAAGCCGCAACGCCCAGGGAGCCGCAGAGGGTGGCTAGGCCAAGTCCTCCGGCTTGGGGCTTAAACATTTTTGTCGGGATTTGGTTGTAGGGGAAGCCATGCGCTTCCGCCAGCGAGCCGAAGAACCCTTCGGCAACACCCATCCCTCAGCCGCCTTTTTCTTTATAGGCTTTGTAGGCTCGCTCTTGGGCTTTCACCGGGTCCAGACCGGGATAGGGCATGGGGGAGGGCATGGCGTCCGCTTGAGGCTTTTTGAATTCGTAGGTGAGTTTCTGTTTGGGTTTGGGCTGTGCAAACACCAGCTGAGGTCGATAGAGGCCTTGCGTAGCCGATACGGCTGCGGCGCCGGCGACTGCCTTCGCGCTGGTTTTTAAAAAGGAGCGGCGGGAGATCTCCTGCTGCTTTTGTTCATCGATTGGATTCATTTGGACCTCCTATACGCCATGATATTTATTGAGGATTTCAACCATCTTGCGCGTGGTGTCGGCAGCGGTGCCGGCGCAGCGGGCTTTACGGATGGGATCCTTATACCCTACGTTCATTTCGTGCATAAATTTGCCCACGGAATCCGAGCAAAGATAAGACTCAGCCACGGTTTTTTTGAGCTGACCTTCATATTCGGGTTGGTATTCTGGGAAGGAGAAGTCCTTATACCAATTGAATAATTCTGCAATCAGTTTTTTGGCGTCATCCGGTGGGACAACGCTTCCGATGCATACAGCAGCCACGCCTAAGGAGCCGCAAAGGGTGGCCAGGCCGTATCCGCCGGCATAGCTTTTAAAGGTTGCAGGATTGATTTGGCGGAAGGGATACCCTGCTTTTTCCCCCAGTTCGCCGAAGAACCCTTCGGCCACACCGACGCCTCAGCCCCCTTTTTGCTGATAGGCGGCATAGGCGCGTTCCGCACACGTGGTGGGATCGAGCTTTTGGTAGGGATAAGGATAGGGAGCGGCTGCGGTCCCTTTTTTCTCGATGAACTTGTAGCTGAGTTCTTGTTTGGGCGCATAGGTCGTTTCATACTTCTTTTCACACCCCGTGAAAAGGGAAAGACCCGATGTGGCGAGAGCAACCCCCGCGGCGCCTACGCCGGCCCGCTTTAAAAAATCCCTTCTGGAGGGAATAAAGCCATCGGCCTGCGGCGCTTCTTGCTCATGGAATTTCATACGATCACATTCCTTTGTATAATTATTAACTCACCTATAATACCATGCCATCGAAGGTCCTTGCCTTCTTTTTCTCATATTTTCACAAACAAGATAAATAAATAACGCAGGAGGAGGGGGAGGCCTAAGAATTCATCTGTCCGCTCGATGAATACATTGGCGCTTTTTTGTCGAAGAGAGCGGAAATTATGGAATTGATAAATGGGAATATTGCAATAAAGAGCCCCTTAAGTCGGCAAAAAAGGGTTTCCTCCCCTTTTTTCTGCAAGAATCATTGAAAGATCATGCAATTCTCTTTCGATTCATCGATCCATGAGGCTTCACTCATAGTGAATTAGCATTCCATTAAGTGCGAATTTATAGGTTTTGACCGCAACAAAACCGAATCAAAATAATGGATTAATAATCAAGAGGAGGATGAATTATTAAAAAAATAATGACCAACCGATTTACAATCCGCTCTCTTTTCCGTAAACCTTGTCTCATTGCGAATGCCTTAACGGCATTTTGACAAGGCCCAGACTTGGTGACATAATGTTCGCAAGTACTCGTTATCGTGTGTCCTATAGGGGGATTAATTTATGACCAAGTACATTCTTAAGCGTCTGCTCATGAGTCTTCTAACGGTTTGGATCATCATTACCCTGGTCTTCTTTTTGATGCGGCTGATGCCCGGTTCACCCTTTACCTCTGAACGGTTTGTGCCGCCCCAAGTCCTGGAGAATATGAAGGCCCAGTTTGGTTTGGACAAATCCTGGGGGGAGCAGTACCTCATCTACATGAAGGGGCTCTTGCAAGGAAACATGGGTCCGATGCTCAAAAAGCCCGGCTACCAAGTATCTGAGTATATTTGGTATCTTTTCCCCGCTTCAGCAAAGATCGGTGCTGTTGCCGTGGTGTTCTCCCTGGTGGTGGGGATGTTTCTGGGCATTGTCGCAGCCTTCAACCAGGGCAAGCTCATCGACCGCATCGTCATGATCATCGCGACCATCGGGATCTCCATTCCCGGCTTTGTCCTGGCGTCGCTCCTTTTGCTTCTCTTGGGAGTCAAGCTGGATCTTTTGCCCGTCATGGGATTGACCAGCTGGAAGCACTACATCATGCCGACCCTGGCGCTCTCTGGGTACCCCGTAGCCTTTATTGCTCGTCTGACCCGCTCGCGTCTGCTGGACGTCATTCGCAGCGACTACATCCGGACGGCCCGGGCCAAAGGGCTCAAAGAAAATAAGGTCATCTGGAAGCATGCCCTTCGGAACACCTTAATCCCCGTCATCACGTATCTTGGGCCCCTGGTGGCCGGAGTTTTGACCGGATCCTTTGCCATCGAAGGCATTTTCTCCATCCCAGGGATGGGGCGGGAATTTGTCGTGGCCATCAGCCAGCGGGACTACACCATGCTACAGGGCGTTATTATTTTTTATGCCTTGCTGTTGATTTTCCTCAACTTTCTTACGGACATTCTTTATGTGGTCATTGATCCCCGGATCAAGATCGACGGATCGGAGGCGTGACTATGAGCAACTTGCATACGGATTATGATCTGAACAACCTCAACGTGGATGCCTTTGAGGCGCTGCGGGAACAAAAAAAGCTCGATGCCGAAGAAATTCTTCGGCCCGCTACGACCTACTGGCAGGATTCCTGGCGGCGGTTTCGATCCAATAAGCTCGCATTGGCCAGCTTGATTTTCATCATCGTGGTGGCCATCGTGTCCATTTTGACGCCGATGATTTCGCCTCAAAGCATTTCCACCACCGATTATTCCATCGCGAACTCCAAACCCAATGCGGTGCATTGGTTCGGCACCGACTTTTACGGCCGAGACATCTTTGTCCGCGTTATGTATGGGAGCCGCATTTCCCTGACCATCGCTTTTGCCGCCACCATCATGAACCTGGTCATCGGAGTCCTCTATGGGGCCGTCGCAGGCTTTGCCGGGGGCAAGGTCGACAGCGTCATGATGCGTATTGTGGACATCCTCTATGCGGTACCCATGCAAATTTACGTGATTTTGATCATGGTGGCCATGGGAGAAAACCGGGCCGGAATCTTTTCTATCGTCATAGCCTTGGGCGTGGCGTCGTGGCTTTCCATGGCGCGGATCGTCCGCTCCGAGACGTTGCAGCTGCGGGAGACGGAATTTGTCTTAGCCGCAAGAACCCTCGGGGCCGGTGGGCGGCGGATCCTCTTTCGTCACCTTTTGCCCAACGCCACCTCGGCCATCATCGTGACGGCCACTTTGCTCATCCCTTCCGCCATCTTCACGGAATCTTTCCTCTCCTACATCGGCATCGGGATTTCGCCCCCCGAGGCGTCCCTTGGAACCTTGGTCTCCGAGGCCATGCAGATCTATCAGCAGGAACCTTACCAACTCATCATTCCAGCGCTTGCCATCTCCTTGATCATCTTTGCATTCAATCTCTTGGGAGATGGGCTGCGGGATGCTCTGGATCCCAAAATGAGCCGTTAGGAGGTGCCTTATGGGAAATTTACTGACCATTCGTGATCTGCACACGAATTTCCTCATTCATGCTGGAAAGGTTCAAGCCATCCGTGGGGTGGATATTGATTTGGACCAGGGAGAAGCCCTTGGCATCGTCGGAGAGTCGGGGTCTGGAAAATCCGTCACCATGCTCAGCGTGATGCATCTTTTGGACGACAACGGCCGGGTGGATGAAGGAAGCATCGAGTTTGATGGAAAGGACATTACGCATCTTTCGGACAACGGGATGCGAAAAATCCGGGGCAACGACATCGGGATGATCTTTCAAGATCCCATGACGAGCCTGAATCCCGTCTATCCCATCGGAACCCAGCTTATGGAGCCGTTGCTGGAGCATCGCAGGGTCTCCAAGGCCACGGCTCGAAAAGAAGCCATTGAAATGATGAAGAAGGTGGGGATCCCGAGCCCCGAAAAACGGCTCAAGCAATACCCCCATGAATTCTCCGGCGGCATGCGCCAGCGCGTCATGATCGCCATGGCCCTCATCTGCGGGCCCAAGCTCATCATCGCAGATGAACCGACTACGGCGCTGGATGTGACGATTCAGGCCCAGATTCTGGAACTCATGAAGCGGCTTCGCGAAGAAACGGGGACTTCCATCATCCTCATCACCCATGACTTGGGGGTGGTGGCAGATGTGTGCTCCCGCATCAACGTCATGTACGGCGGGGTCCTTGTGGAGAAAGGGTCCACCGACGATATCTTTTATCGGCCGCGCCATCCCTATACCCTGGGGCTTTTGCAGTCGGTTCCCAATCCGCAAAGCGCCACCAAGGAGAAGCTGATCCCCATCGAAGGGACGCCGCCGGATCTCATCAAGCCGCCCTTGGGCTGCCCCTTTGCCGCTCGTTGCAGCCGGGTCATGAAGCTTTGCCTCACGCATCGGCCCCCGCTCTTCCCTGTGGGTCCGGGCCATGAGGCGGCCTGCTGGCTCAATCATGAAAAAGCACCCAAGACGGAGTGGATCGGAGGCGAACACCATGGCTAAAACCAAAGAAAACAACCTGGCAAACCCCACGGATGTGATGCTGGAGGTTCAGTCCCTTTGCAAATACTTTCCTGTGAAGGCAGGAATTTTTCAATCCAAGCACAGCGTGGTCAAGGCGGTGGACAAGGTGTCCTTTCAGATTAAGAAAGGGAAGACCTTGGGTCTTGTGGGGGAATCCGGTTGCGGAAAAACCACCACCGGCCGAACGATCATCAAGCTTTATCGACCCACGGACGGGCGGATTCTTTTTGAAGGCAAAGACATTACGGACTTCACTCGAGCGCAAATGATTCCCGTCCGGCGTAAGATTCAGATGATTTTCCAGGATCCCTATGCGTCCTTGAATCCGCGCATGACCGTGGGCGACATCATCGGTGAATCCATCGACATCCACAAGCTTTTAAAGGGCTCGGCCCGTCGGGAGCGCATCGAGCATCTCCTGCGCCGCGTCGGATTGAATAAAGAGCACATCAACCGCTACCCGCATGAGTTTTCCGGCGGCCAGCGTCAGCGCATCGGCATCGCTCGGGCATTGGCGGTGGAACCCTCCCTGATCATCTGCGATGAGCCCATTTCTGCACTGGACGTCTCCATCCAGGCTCAGATCATCAACATGCTGGAGGAGCTTCAGGAGGATCTGGGGCTGACCTATCTTTTCATTGCCCATGACCTGTCCATGGTGAAGCACATTTCCAACGAGATTGGCGTCATGTACCTTGGACAGTTGGTGGAATTGGGGGACGCCGATGAAGTGTATGACACCCCCTTGCACCCGTATACCAAAGCGCTGCTCTCTGCGGTGCCCATCCCTGATCCGGAACGGACCCGGGCTCATCGGCGCATTGTACTGCAGGGCGAACTGCCATCACCCATTGATCCCCCTTCGGGATGCCATTTCCGAACCAGATGCCCCAGCGCAATGGACATCTGCGCCAAGGAACAGCCGCTGCTTTTGGATGTGAAGGGAAGAGGCCGCAAGGTGGCCTGCCACCTTTACCGTGATCAACAAGAAAAACCACTAGTCAAGGAGGAAACAAAATGAAAAAACGGCTACTCAACGCCACGGCACTTGCTTGTGCCCTGACCCTCGGGGTCACCCTCTTCGCTGGGTGCAAAACCGGAGGATCTGAATCCTCGAAAGATGGCAACAAGCCCAAAGACAAAACGACGGTTCGTTACAATCTTGGGGCAGATCCTAAAACCTTAGATCCTGCGTTGAACACTGCAGTGGATGGGGCCACAGTCCTGCAAAACCTCTACGTTGGCCTCATGAAAACCGATGAAAAAGAACAACCCGTCCCGGGAGTTGCACAATCCTATGAAATTTCAGCCGACAAGCTCACCTACACCTTCAAGCTTCGGGACTCCAAATGGTCCGATGGCAAACCCGTAACGGCCGAACAGTTCAAGTATGCTTGGTTGCGTGCCTTGGATCCCAAAACTCAGCCGGTTCCTGCAGAGTACGCCTATCAGATGTTCTACATCAAAAACGGTGAAAAATTCTATAAAGGACAGGCCAAGCCCGAAGAAGTCGGGATTGAAGTACCGGATGCCAAGACCATTAGGGTGACTTTGGAAGCCCCTTGCCCCTATTTCCTCGCCCTCACAGCATTCCCGACCTATTTCCCGGTTCGCCAGGACATGATCGAGAAAGACGTGAAGAAGTGGTGGACTGCGAAGGAAACGGCCATCTCCAACGGTCCGTTCAAACTGGAATCTTTAGCGCCCAAATCCAAGCTCGTTTTGGTGAAAAACCCGGAATACTATGATGCAGCTAAAGTGAAGCTGGAAAAAGTGGACATGGATCTTACGGACGATCGCCAGACGGCGTTGGCCGCTTACACCAAGGGCGAACTCGATATGATGGAATCCCCCCCACCGCAAGACATCCCGAAGCTTTTGAAAGAGAAGAAGGCCGTCATCGCCCCGTATCTGGGCACGTATTTCTACGTCATCAATATGCGGCCCTCCCTTAAGACGAAAAATCCCGCAGCCTATGAAGCCCTCAGCAAACCCCAAGTCCGCAAGGCGTTGGCCCTGGCCATCGACAAAAAGAGCATCATCGACAACGTGTCCAAGGGCGGACAGACTCCGGCCTGGGGATTTGTTCCCATGGGCATCAAGGACGACAAACTCAATGATTTTGCCATGGCGAAAAAGTACATGGAGAAAGAAAATGGCGATCCCGAGCAAGCGAAGAAGCTTTTGGCCGATGCCGGCTATCCCGATGGGAAGGGCTTCCCCAAGCTGACCTTGAAGTACAACAACAACGTCGGTCACCAAAACATGGCCATTGCCATTCAGGATATGTGGAAAAAGACGTTGGGCATCGATATTCAGCTCTCCAACGAAGAATGGGCGGTGTTCCAATCCTCCAGAAACAACGGTGATTTTGAGATTGCTCGCCACGGCTGGATTGCCGACTATAATGATCCTATGAGTTTCCTTGATATGTGGATCTCTGGGGAGGGCGAAGGCGTCTGGGGCAACAACGATGCCCACTTCAAGAACGATCGCTACGATGACTTGATTCGCAAGGCCCGCGTAGAGATTGATCTTGCCAAGCGCACCCAGCTCTTGCACGAGGCAGAAGCCATCCTCATGGAAGAGATGCCCATTTTACCCATCTACTTCTATACCAACGTCCTTTGCTTCAAAGACTACGTCAAGGGCGTTAGAAAGTCCCCCTTAGGCTTCCTCTATTTTGAAACAGCCTATATCGAGTAACAAACGCAACCGCTTCGCCGCCTCGCCGGCGCAGCTGGGAAGGGAGCTCCCGCTTTTGGGGGCTCCCTTCTCTACGTTTAAATAGCCCGCAAAAACGGAGGGAATGGAGGGCAAGAGCAGACTGCAGCAAGGTGTTGCTTGAATCAGCTCCAGGCTGTGCTTTATTCCTCTATTGCCTTTAGGGGGCGGTCAAAAGTGGGATTTTGCTGCAAAGGGGAGTATTTTTATGCTGGCTCAAGAGGAATCCTCGCGTGGGATTCACCTCGCATGGGGTTTCAAAATGTTCGGGTTATACGATAAAATAAGGAGAAAGCTTGGACCAACAACAAGGGAGAATTGCTATGAAAAAACTCTTTGGAACCGATGGCGTTCGGGGCATTGCCAATCGGGAGCTCACCCCAGAATTGGCCTTTAATTTGGGCCGGGCCGGGGCCTACGTCCTGACGGAGGGAAAGAAAAAACCCACCATCGTCATGGGAAAGGATACTCGGATCTCGGGGGATATGCTGGAAGCCGCGATGATTTCTGGAATGCTCTGCGTCGGAGCCAATGTAATTTCCGTGGGCGTTGTGCCCACGCCAGCCATTGCGCATTTGACTCGGAAATATCAGGCCGATGCGGGCGTGATGATTTCGGCCTCCCACAACCCCGTTGCCTTCAACGGCATCAAGTTCTTTGACGATCAGGGCTATAAGCTCAGCGACGACACGGAAAAAAAGATTGAAGCCATTATCGAATCATCCCTGGATGAGATGCCCCGCCCCATCGGGGATGACCTTGGGCGCTTGGTTCGAGAAGAGGGGGCGGCGGAGGAATATGTTGAATTTGCCACCTCTACGATCTGTGGGGATTTAAGAGGCTTGAAAGTCGCCTTGGACTGCGCCAACGGAGCCGCCTCCCAGGTGGCCGTTATGGCCTTGACGAAGCTTGGGGCGGAGGTCTACGTGATCAACGACACCCCCGATGGGATCAACATCAACCACCAATGCGGATCCACGGACATGGATGAATTGAAAAAGTATGTGGTGGAAAAGGGCTGTGATGTAGGACTCGCCTTTGATGGTGATGCGGATCGCTGCCTTGCGGTGGATGAGCGGGGGAATTCGGTGGACGGAGACCAGATCATGCTCATCTGCGCCTTGGATTTAAAAGAGCAGCAAAAGCTTCGGGAGGATACGCTGGTGGTCACCGTCATGAGCAACCTCGGGCTGAAGCTTGCCGCACAAAAGCATGGGTTGCATCTGAAGGAGACGGGCGTGGGCGATCGCTACGTTCTGGAAGAGATGCGCAATCACAACTACAGCCTTGGCGGAGAGCAGTCCGGCCACGTCATTTTCCTCGATCACAACAGCACGGGGGATGGCCTTGTGACGGGGCTTTGCCTTTGCTCCATCCTCAGTCGCAAGAAAAAGCGCGTCTCTGAGCTCGCCCAGGTAATGGACGTGCTGCCGCAGGTCCTGTATCCAGTCACCGTGCCAGCCAAGCTGAAAAACATTCATCTGCAGGATGAACGAATCAAGGAGACCATCGCTAAGATGGAGGAGAGCCTGCACGGTCGGGGACGGGTCTTTATTCGTCCTTCGGGCACCGAGCCGGTCCTTCGGATCATGCTCGAAGGGGACAATCGAGAGGAGATCACGGCCATGGCTAAGGAATTGGTGGAGCTGGTGCAATCGGAAGTTGAGAGTCGCAGCGCTGCCAAATAATCGGCAGAGGGTCTGGGGCTAAAAAACAATCAAGCAGAAGGGAAGCTACGAAAGAAGCTTCCCTTCTGCTTTGATCATAGGGGGGCATGCGCGTGGGGGGATGTTTTATCAGCGTCTGCGGCTGCCGATCTTACGAAGCGTGTGGCGTCGGCCCCTGAGGGTTTCCGAAAGCATTAAGAGGTTTTCGGGCAAAGCCATACCCGATTGACCCGCATCTCCAATGTGCTGGATGTCGGCGCCGGCGCCCTTGGCAAAAAGGGCTATTTTCTGGATGACTTCCGGCGAGGCGCCTTCCTGGGAGGTGCCGATGCAGGTCATGGCAAGGCAGCCCGTCTCGTGAATGGCGGCAATCATTTCAAAAACGCGAAGTTCATCGTAGCCTCCGAGGGTATAGGGGGCGGGAAGCAAAAGGACATCCGCGCCTGCAGCGGCCAGCTCTTTTGCAACTGCTGGAGAGTGATCCACACCCGTTCCCGCTCCGTGCATCTTCCCAGCCATGATGAGAAAGTCCTTGCCAAGGGCCGAGCGAGCCATTCGCACGCCTTCGATGAGGTCTTCAGTGCGGACTCCCGTCATGGGGTTGGCCGTGAGGACGAGGTAATCAAAGCCAAAGCGTTGCACGGCTTCCAAATTGGCGGCATTGAGGGTGAATCCCTTGGGGTAGGTGGTCCCCTGGGGCACCGGTTCCAAATTGACGCCTAGGGGCACCCCGACCAGGGTGCGATAGTCGCTCAAATATGTCTTGGAGCTGCGGTGGGCTAGGGCCGCTTTGGCTAGATGCATGGCCAGCGCTGAGACATCCCAAGGGGAATACGCCCGATCGTCCCAGCCGAAAATGAGCGGCGCTGTGAAGGAAAAGCGGTTGAGGGTGATGAGATCCGCGCCGCAGGCTGCGGCCATTTCAGGGTTTGATACACCTTCAGCCAACGGAGAGCCTAAGACCACGGTTTCTGAGAGCACCGTGCGACCCTCCGACTGCCGAATGACGTTCAATAGGTCCCGGCCGGAGAGCGAAAGACTCTCCGTGGGGGTTAATTCAAAGATGCGTTTCATAGGGGGGGCCTCCCGGTTTGGCGATGGGCTCTAAGGAGCTCATCCGATTGCTTTTAGTATAGCAGGAACGGAGAGGAGGATACATTAATTCGTTTACAGTAGATCCTCTAAGACCTCTCTAAGTTTTTTAAGAGAGGACTCAATAAATCGCTGGAATCCTTTGCAAGGAGATTATTTTTGAGGCATTTTTTAATGAAATTCAATAATATCTAAAACAAGCGATATATTCGAGAGAATTAAAGGTATAATGGGGATATCCCATCGAATCAAAATCCGAAGGGATTTTGAAAGATTATCGTAGAGGAAGGTGCTGCCATGCAAAGAGATGCCCAAACGCCAACGAACGAATTGACCTTGGTGTTGGCTTCGGAGAAGGAGAAGCAACAGTTGATGTCGCAGTGGGAACGGTCTGAAGGGATCACTCCTTTGCCTCAGACCGAGTCTGAGCTCTTACAGGTGGGCCATGACGTGTTCTTGATTCAGGAACGTTCCTCCAACGCGCCCAAGGGATATGCGGTGGTGGTGGATTATCCGGAAGTCTCTCGGGCGAAAGAAATCATTCTTCGGCCGCACGAACCCTTTGCGTCGATGGATTCCTTTCGCAGCATCGTCGCTCAACTGATCGGCATCTTAAGTGAAAACCGTAGCATTGACCGGATCATGCTTAAAATAGATGATGAATCCTCGGACCAAGCCCAGGTGCTGGAATCTCTGGGGTTCATGAAAGAAGCCTTGGTGATGAATAATTTCAATCCTTCCGGGGTCTTCGCTTTTTTTACCATTTATCAATACAAACTCAGCTAATAGAAAAATGCCCGCACCGAAGGACGGATCGGTGCGGGCATTTTTAGAAGTTCAGAGTCTAAGGCTTCGGAAGAAAATCCGCGAGCACCCATTCGGGGCGGTTGAAAATCCGAGGGACTCTCGTCGATTCCCGAGCGAGGCCACGACTGACCACAAAGACGCTGCTTGCAAAGTCGTAGCGGCCGCCCGCATACTTTGGAATGAGGCCTTGATCTGGAGCGTAGAGCCCGTTGAGCAAAAATGGAATGCGCCATTGGCCGCCGTGGGCGTGGCCTGAGACGATGAGGTCGTAGGAACCCTTCAGATAATCGGTAATGAGCTCGGGGCGATGGGCAAGGAGCACGTGGAGCCCAGGACCTCGAGGAGATTGATGGACGGCAGCAAGCTGGGCTTGAAAGTCCGGGGTTTTTCCAAGATAGCGGTCCACCTCGGGATCGTCCACTCCGTAAAAAGTGACTGGCTGATTGCGCAGCAATACGGTTTTTTGGGTGCCGTCCAACACGGTAATTCCTTGGCTCTTGACAAAGTCCACCATGGAGGGGGCGTCTTTACTCCAATATTCGTGATTGCCCGTAACATAGAAGGTGGGGAGTTTCGCCGCGACGCGCGTTAAAAAGATGCGAGTATTTTCATTGTCTCCTACGTCATCAAAGATGTCCCCAGGTAGCAAAAGGGCGTCCGCTCGACTTTCTTCCAGCGCCTGTAAGAGGTCCTCTTGATTCGGACCGTAATAACAGGAATGAAGGTCCGCGGCGATGGCTAGTCGAATGGGCTTTTGCACTTTTTGAGTGGGGATCGCATAAGTAACGGTTTTGAGTGTCCCGTCCAATCCAGCAATCATAAGGACAAGGAACAACGCCCCCAGGATCCAAGGGGTTTTTGCCTTCAGTGTTTTCATGCAGTTTTTTCCTCCAAAGGATAAGGAGTCATCCTAGAAAGTGATTTCAAGGGCTCGCCTTAGTGTAGCGTGGCCAGATGAAAAGAGGATAAAAAAGGGAAAAGGCCGACTCCGAGAGGTCTTACGTCAAAAACACTGAGGCGATAGGAAGCGCCTCAGTGTTTAAAATAAATGGAGCAGGTGAGGGGAATCGAACCCCCGTAACTGGCTTGGGAAGCCAGCGCTCTGCCATTGAGCTACACCTGCTTGAATCTAAAAATAACTATATCCGATGATCCGCAATGCGTCAATAGTCGAGGCGCTAAGGGAGCGATTTTTTTTGACCTCTTGAAGCCCTTGGGATAGGATAGACTGCCCCTAAAAAGCAGCGTACAAGGTAGCAGAGATCATCCATCAAAACTTGAATAGTCGGAGAAATGCCAGGGAACTCAGGGAGATAAGGGAGAGGAGGTTAATTTCAATCTACCACCCCGTAGGATGCAAGTATGTAAATCAAGGAGAAAAAGATGATCAGACACTATCTAACTAAATACACTGATGAGAATGGGATCCGTTGGGCACACGCGTGGACTCAAATTGATTTATTGTAATGGACATATTGCATATTTCAAAGACGGATGAAAATCTAGCAGGCAACCAGCTGCAACTGGCTACCTGCTAGAGGGTGCGCTATTTCTTCTGCCACTTGTTACCTGCTTCGCTAGTGGGAGGAAGCCGGTCACCTGGTTCAATGGTAGCTGTATGTCCATGATCGACATTACCGCCTTTAGGACCTACTTCAATGTATTCACCTGCTGGAGCGTTATCAGTTCCTGGCTTTAAAAGATCTTTGCTCATATTTTCACCTCCTGACGCAATATATGGTTCACTTGATGACTAAAGTATACAATATATGGGGGCTAAAAACAAATGAAATTACAAGATATAGTCTGCCGATATCGCGCAGAAAAAAATAACTAACTACCAGATAGCAAAAATAGGCGGAATAGCCTGCCAAAGTGTTGACAACATTACAAATGGCACCCATTTGAATCCTAGGATTGAAACTTTGTGGAGAATATCAAAGGAGCTTGGGGTACCACTATCACGACTGCTGAAGAACTATAAGGGGGGAGAGTAGTGAATAATATTGAGTTTTGGGCATGGACATAGTTATGGAGATCTTATTATTAATCATCGTGCTCATCGGATCCGTGGTATTTGCAATCAGATCAACAGCGGAAAATGAGAAGAACCATAGGTGGGAAAGAGAACTAGATGAATGGCTGAAAATAACCTCAAGAAATAAAAAAGGACCCGTACAGACGCAGGAAGCACTAAATAAAAAAGCCAAAATAGGGATTAAACCGATCAAGCCTGCACTAAACCAGGACCGGATCGACGGCCTAATAGAAAAAAATGTCGAGGCTGAGCAGTACGATGATGCCGCCTGGGCATTAAATGAGCCGATTGTGAACTTCGCTCAAAGCATCGTGGATGATTCGGCAAAAGCCAATGCAGATTTTATGATACAAGGCAGGAATGCACCCTAAAATCATCCGCAAGGAAGTGGGCAATTGCTGCGAATGGTGCAAGGCTGTTGCAGGGACGCAAGACTATGCGGCTGTGAAAGAGACCGGAAACGATGTTTTTCGAAGGCACAGATTTTGCAAGTGTACGGTTGAATATGATCCAGGAGACGGAAAAAGGCAGAATGTTCATACTAAAAAATGGATAGACCCTGAAAAAGAGAGTAAAATAGAGGTAAGAAAAGCAAATTCTGAATTACTACCATTCAAACAAGCCAAAACAATAAAAGAAGCTAATGAACTTGCTGAAAAAATGGGATATAAAGCTGATTACTCTGGCATTGATATAAAATGCGCCAATGAATGGAATGAAGGGCTGTATAATGCGAAAAAAGACTTTCCAGAAGTTGCGGAGAAAATAAAGTTTGTAGGTGCAAGCCAGAAGCGATATTCTCTGATGAAAAAAGAAATCCAAGAGTATTACACGAAATATTATTTAGAAGGTGAAGAAGCTAAGAGTTTTAGAGCGCTTGGAATCAAAGAGGAAGAAATAAAAGAACATTACAATAAACGAATAAATTATTGGACGAATGAGTTTACAAAAGGTTTTAAAGTTAAACCAAATAGTATGGCGAGTAGTTGGAGCAAAATAGCACCAGAAGAATTAAAAAACGACCCCATGCATGGAGAGGCAATTAGAATTAGAGAAAAATATCACGGAATTACTATGAACAACAAATATTTTGATAGCTATGGGCGAGCCTATGAAAGTGGAGTTAGACAAGTTACAGCTAAATGGCATCCAGAAGGGCGTCAGACGGTAAAAGCAACGTTCGACCACGAGTTTGCGCATCAAATCGATGAGTATCTAAAGGTCAATGAAAACGAAAATATAAAAATTATTTGATAAAAAGACAAAAGATGAAATTACCGAAGGATTATCTCAATATTCATGGAAAAACACCAACCCCAATAGATATAGCGAAATGATAGCAGAAGGTTGGAGTGAATATTGTAATAACGAAAAGTCAAGAGAAATGGCAACAGTTATAGGCAAGGAGATTGAAACATTATGGAAAAAGAAAAAATAACAATTAGAGATAAGCGAAAAAATCCGCAAATGGTAATCGATGAAGACCATCCGTATTTTCAAGCAGTAAAAACGGGTATGATGCCTGACGATTATAGGAAAGAAATGGATGAAACCTCTAATCTTGATGATGAATTCAGGGAAGAAGCCATCGGAGAATATTATAAACAAATTGAGAGTCCTAGATGTGTTTATATTAAGGAACTTGATTTGAAGCAGATCCTGCCCATGTTCCCACTGATCCCTGTTGGGATTATGATAGACTAAAAACACCCTAACATTTATTATGAGTGCTTTTTTTAATGTAGGAAAGGAGAACCGAATTGGCCAGGAAGAAAATCGGCAATCAAAAACCAACGCAGATGATGGTTCTCTCCAACAGCAACAGCCTCTACAAGGAGGCTGTTGCGATATATGAGCTAAGTGGACGTAAAGCGCATTAATGGCAGCAGTTTCTCGTGCAGAGCATCCTGGCAGAGTCTGTAAAATGAATTGTGCTAATGGTTAAACCGTAT
>LQGW01000023.1 GCA_002838815.1 Clostridiaceae bacterium JG1575
TAGCTTCCACAGTGGCTGGTTTCTATATTGCCATACACAGACTCCGGTTTGTACCCGTGATAATTGCTGATAAGGCAGCACCTCCAAGACGTAATAGAAGTATTTTCTCACGGGTCCCAAAGTAGTGGAATGTGTTTCTATTAAGCGCTTACCTCCCCTCCTAGGAAATTCCTTGTTCAACCAAAAAAAACGTGAGGAGTCGGGCCCCCCGACTCCTCACATTTTTGGTTGAACAAAACGCCTACTTGAATTCATTAATTTTTACATTTACAAAGCCTTCTGGTAGTTTGTCGTGAGTAATGACAATGGTAATTCTGTTGGCTCTTCCAACGTCCAACATGTGGTAAATCTCCTCGGATGTTTCCGCATCAATATTACTGCAAATTTCATCAAGAACTAGAATCTCAGGATCATTTAGTAAAGCACGAGCAAGCGCAATTTTCTGTTTTTCGCCGCCAGATAGATTGGCTTCCCTCTCTAAAATCTCCGTATCAAGTGTTTTTGATACGAAAAGCGTTTGTAAAATTGGATTGCCCATCAATTCCTGATCCGAAAGAGATGTTTTCTTGCCGAACATAATATTATCCCTTAGAGTCCCTCTGATGATGGGAATGTTTTGAGAAATATATTCGATTTTATGTCGAAGGGATGACAAGGTATACTTCCCTAATTCCGTATCATTGATTTGTACCCCATTCACGTTCCGAAAACGAACCAAATTTTTTGCGAAGGTGCTTTTCCCCTTGCCGGATGCCCCAAAGACCTGTCCCACGTCCCCTTTTCGTAGCGTTGCGTTGGCTTCAAATGGAAATACGTTGTCCGCAACCCTCAGCTCAGACACATGAAGGTCAATGGATTCCACAGCCCCCAAAGTTACGGTACCGTCTTTCTCGGCATATTCTAAGATTCGCTTGTGTAGATCCTTGGCCACATTGTAGTCTGTTCTTTGGATGTTTGAATTTGTAATTGTCGTCACTGCATTAAAATACATCGGTAAAATAATGGTAGAGGCCATGAGTACAAAGGGAGACACCTTCCCTTGATAAAAGAAATAGATAATTAACATCATCATGATGGTTTGACTAATGGTGCCGATTCCCTTTAAAGCACTGGAGGCTGACTGGGCAAACTCATTGACCTTGGCCATGCTCCCGTATATTCTTTCGGTGGCCGGCAGCATTCCATTAAGGATCTGCTCGTAATTTGGCAACTGTTTGTAGTAATCTGGCTCGTTAACAAAAGACATCAATTCCTAGAAGCCTTTTCCCGTCTCTTCTTGCATGACCTTGGCTCTTTTCGCCAATTCCTTGTTGAGTAATTGATAGCCAAAATATGAGATCGGCACATAAACGAACATGATGATGCTTAGAAGAGGGCTAAAAGAGAGAATCAAGAGGATGCTAACGATAGCGATAATTACTGAAGCCCAGATTTGGATGTGAGAACCAGTCATGTAAGAATAGATTTGATTCGTATCCGTCACAATTTTCTCTAACATATTGGAGGGTCCTTCAGAAATGATCGAATCATAGTCCATCCGAAAAAAATCAGTCATCATCGCAAGAAAATTCTGCTTATTATAATTCTTAGCAAACCGTTCTCGGAATAAAATCAAGAGAATATTCAGCAAATTGGACGCTACCAAAATGATGATAAGCATTATGATGCGAGTACTATTGAGGTAAACCCCCATTTTTGCCCATACCTGCAACAAGATTGGGCTAATCAAGGAAATAAAACTAGACAATAGAACGATGATGAGCATGGTTCTAAAAAAACTACGATAATTTTTCATTTAAAATTTCCTTCCAATTAAATAAAATAGTAATGAATTCATAAACAAACTTTGTGCCAAGCAATTTTTTTTGATATAATCGTCTGATTTTATTAAATAAACGGTCAGGTCAAAATTCTCCCCCCTTTCTCATCTGGTATGATTTAGCCGATTGTAAAAGCAAGGTGTGTTTAGCAAGTTAAAATTCTACCAGTTTGGAAGTTAATAATCCTACCACCCCCGTGAGGCTTTTTAGTTCATTTCTGAGTGCTCAAGCTTCCTGGAATGCAATACAACATGGGAAGGACGTAAACACCGCGGAAGGAGTGACACTTGCGGTATAGCCTGAGGGCTGCTCGTTTTTGTTTTGAAGTGTACATCTATTATACTGCTCCTTTTAGAGTCTTCTTCAAGTCCAGATTTTTGTCCGCCCCCCTACCGTATCAACCCGGACGCTCCAGGAACGATGCCAAAGAGTTTCTGAAGGGATTCTCGGGCACACTGCAAACGGATGGCTACAGCGGCTATAACAAAGTCACTGATGTCCGCCGAGCTGGTTGCCATGCCCATGCACGGCGTAAGTTCCTTGAAGCAATCAAAGATTTAAGGAAAAGATACCGCCGGTTTCCGGGGAACGTTGGCTCATGCCGGACTCAAATATTATGATGAACTCTTCAGAGGGGAGCGTACATTCAGTGAGAGGAGTTCTGAAAAGCGATCTCAGGCACGCCCGGAGCAGAGGAAACCTCTGCTCCAGGCTTTAAAGGTATGGCTCCATGAGACAAGAAAGAAAGGAACCGTAAAATCCAAACTAGGGGAAGCCATCACCTATAGTATTAATCAGTGGCGCAACTTATTCCCTTTTTGGAAAACCCAAATCTTGAAATTGCCAACAACCGAGCTCGGAGAGGAAGGAAGGAGTTTGTGGTGGCAAGGAAAAACTTCTTATTTTGCACAAGTGTAGCCGGGGCAAAGTCCAGCGCAGTTGTCTACAGCCTGGTTGAGACGGCAAAAGCGAACCGACGACACCCTTACGAGTACATAAAATACCTCTTGGAAGAATTGAGTCAACACCGGCAACCCGATGAAAAATGAAAGCAACTGCTTCCTTGGACTCATCAATTGCCAGATCACGTGAAAAACGCATACGACAGCCTATAGAAGGAGCACCTAGATTCATCTCCCGGATGAGGGTAGAATCTAGGTGCTCTTATTTACCGCTTACAAATGAACAAGTCCAGGGCCCCACTACGATTCCTGGGGGTTTTTTACCATTTTAAGCCCTCCCCCAGACGGCTTTTTCGGCAGCATCCTCTTTTCCACCTTCAAAAACCGCTCCAACCGATGATAAAGAACGGAGGAGAAAAAAGCAACAGACAGTCCTTTAATGCCATTGAATAAAGGAATCAAGCCATAAAGATATGCTCTTTGAGCTGCAGGCCCTCCAGGAAATCCTTTGGGGAAGAAGAGAGGCACTAAGAGGAACTGATTCACGAGGACTGCAGCAGCGGAAAAGGCGGCCGTGCCCACAAGAGCTCCGAACACCAATCCCTTAAAGGAAGGCCAGCGGCGATATACCCCCGTAGTGACAAGGATCATAATGGAGATGATGATGAAATTGGCGAGTTGCCCGATCCCTCCCGTGTTGGACGAAGTTAAAAACAGTAGGAACTGAAGAATCAAGGTGAGGCCAACCCCTACTGCGGGCCCCAGAGCTAAAGCTCCTAAGAGCAGCGGAACCGTGGAAAAATCCAATTTCAGCCAAGGTGCTGTGGGAAGAATGGGAAATTCGAAATACGTCAAAATAAACGAAATAGCGATGAGCAGCGCCCCCTTAACGGTGACTTGAGTGATCCGATTGGTGTTTTGCATGAGATTCCCTCCTAGAGTGATTCATACCTTCAAGCGACTGCTCGTCCATTAAAAAAGCCCTGGCAAAAAACCAGGGCTTTGATGATTCAATGAACCAAAAAACAATCATCTTCTTTCATCCAGACTATACTGTCGGCTCCGTAGTTTCAACGGATCAACCGGGAATCGGTTCGCGGGCTATACCGCCGGTGGGGACTCACACCCCGCCCTGAAGATACTATTAATTTTTACTCTTTTATTGTAGTACTGAGGCTTTGGTAATGCAAGCTATCTGGGATTTTTTCTATAAATTCTTCTAGAGCGTCACCACATATGCCAAAAAAAAAGAAATCAACCCCCCTTAATTTGAGCTTCGAAAATTGAGTACTTTTTTCGCTGTTTTATTCCAGCGACGTTCATGCTGATTTTTCTGAGTTCCAAGAACCCCCGGTTTCCGGTCAACTAGAACCATGGTGTAGGCGGAGGGAATGCCGTGGTCGAGAATCTAGTCGACTACATCACTACCAACAAGCCCCTCATCCCCGCCTTCTGGACGAAATTGGAAATACAGGATGGTGGATGTTGTTTCGCAATTGGCTTTCATCATTTCTAAAAGATCTATTTTTTCTCCATCATTGTTTGTCAGTAAGAAAAACTCATTAATGTTCAGCAACGGATGTTTGTGGCAATATAGAAATCAGCCCCTGAGGATTCAGATGAAATCAGAACTAATGTCTTGACAATGAGGGCACTTTAGGGCGTATTCAAAATTGGGGACAAGTTTTGCTATTAGCCGTCAACTTCCCGGATTGGGTGGGAGCCACTTACTGTAATGCGAATTTCATTAGTCCAAAACTATTTACAGCCCTCTCCCCAAAATCAGCAATATTTGCTTGGGGCCCAATAATTTTAAAATTTAAGCGGTTTTATATGATTTCGCCAAAGAAATACTCTTCTAATATTAAGCACCAACAATGGTAGATAGGAAGATGCAACTCCTGAATCATATAAGTTTCAGTTTGCGGAGCTCTTACACAAACATCTGCTATTTTACTAAGCTTACTCTCAGAAGCACCCGTAAGACCGACAACCTTCAGGCCTTTAGCGTGTGCAACCGTAGCAGCATAAAGAATATTCTTACTATTTCCAGACGTTGAAATACCTAAAAAAACATCACCCTTTTTACCATAACCACTCACTTGTTGGGCAAATCCTATTAAAGGATCACAATCATTTAAATATGCTGTGGATAGGGCCGGATGACCACTTAACGCTATTGCTGGAAGAGCTCCTTGAAGGTTTTTTATAAGAGCAGGGCTCAGTTCTGGATTTACACGTTGTAGTTCTCTAGAAAACTCAGAATTAGATTTTCTAGAGAGCTTAAATCCTTTCATCAATTCCCCTACAATATGTTCTGCATCAGCTGCAGATCCCCCGTTCCCTGCCACCAATAATTTTCCATCCTTAGAGTAGCAATTTTTTAATATATCAATAGCTGATAATAATTCCTCTTTAACTTCTTCAAGAATTGGATATCTTTCTAAAAGGAGGGAAATATGTTTTTGGGCAATTTTATTCATTCTGTCATTCTCCTTTAAGATCCAACTTAATATAATCATATTAAGTTGGATCGATGTTTAGATAATAATTTACACCTCAAAAAACTGAATATTTTCTTTTGTGAATTCTAATAAATTAGAGTTTGTGACTTCTTGCCCGAATGATACTAATTTATTTGATAAAAGAGCCGTATGCGTTCCAGAAGCTTTGCCTGCCATAACATCAACTTCACTATCTCCTACCATCCAAGACTTTGAAAGATCTATGTTATAGTCTTTTGCAGCTTCAATAATCATTCCTGGTTTAGGTTTCCGACAATTGCAAATTATCTTCAACTCTTTAATCTCCCCCTCAAAACCTTTATCAGGGTGATGTGGACAATAATAAAGGGCATCTATATATGCTCCCTCTTCACCTAAAAGTGTTTCTAAGCGCTGATTTATTCGTTTTAACTTTTCAAAAGTCACTTCTCCCCGTGCGATCACAGGTTGGTTGGTAATGACAATTGCGAGATATCCCGAACGATTAATAGTCCTTATTGCTTCAGCAACTCCGGGAAGAAGTTTCAATTGGTCTTCTTCTTTTAAAAATCCAACGAATAGATTTAACGTGCCATCTCGATCCAAGAATATGGCTTTTTGTGGCTTGGACAAATTTCTAGCCTGAACGACTCCTAATGAAAGGTCCTTACAAACTTCTTCAAATCTTTCTGGAGTTCCCATATCTTTAACATATTCTGGACTTCTATAAGCAAATAGTTGTCCTGTCCCGGCCAAGGGCTTTAAAATATCTGAATCCAAATCTAGTTTGCCTTGCGTTTTGATGTCTTTTAAAATTTTGGGGGAAAGAATGTGAATGCCTGCATTGACAAGGTTTTGATAATACTTTGTTCGTGAGTCTTCTTTGCCCAACCACTCATTAACTTCTCCATTATCACTAGTAATGAGCAGAGAACTGTCGAACGGATGATCATTTGGATGAGTAAAGAGCGTTGCTAATCCGTTACTATTCTGGTGAAAACCAATAAATCGCTGAATATCTATATCAAATAAAACATCACCATTTATCAATAAAAAATCATCATTAAGTTGATCCTTTAAATGAACTAAAGCTCCAGCATTTCCTAAAGGGGTAACCTCCTTATAGTAACGTATATTAACCCCAAATGGCTGTGAGGTAGCAGGAGATAACCCACTTCCATCGCCGAAATATTCAATAATATATGAACTCAAATATCCTACAGTAATCCAAATATCGCTAATTCCCTGCCGCTTTAAACATTCAATTTGATGTTCCAAAACAGGCTTGCCATTGATCTCTATCATAGGTTTTGGTCGGTTCATATTAAGGGATGATATTCTAGACCCCTTTCCCCCAGCCATGATTACCGCCTTCATAATAAAGTGCCTCCTTGAAAAATGACTATTTTTGAGTATTTAAACTGTTTTCTTGTCTTGTGAATTAACTTCTGGTGAATAATGGATAACTCGACTTCCATTATCTTCAAACTCAAACGGAACATTCAGGAGTCCATCCAAAGCCTTCGACACGCTCATTTGTCGATCAGGTGGAACGAAAAATATTAAAAATCCACCACCACCCGCACCAAGTAACTTACCACCTAAAGCACCTGCATTTTTGGCTTTGTAGTATATTTCATCGATATCATTAGTTGAAATCCTATTCCCAATTTGTCTTTTCAGAAGCCAGGTTTCATCCAATAGTCTGCCAAAATCATCAAGGTCAGCATTTTTATTAATCAACTTTTCCTGTGCTTCATCCACCAAATCTAGCATAGAAAGTAACTTATATTGTTTTTCTTTAGAAGTAATATCATTTTTTTCTTGCATTTCAGAGGAAAATCTAGTAAATCCTGTGAAATAAAGCATTAGATGATCATTTAATAACTTCTTTCTTTCCGGAGAAATTATTAAGGGAAGTACCTCAAAACCTAAACCATTAAATGTTATGCGATTAAATCCACCATATGCTGCTGCGATTTGGTCTTGCCATCCCCCTGCCTCTTTACATAAAACTCTTTCAAGATGAATTGCTTCATTCGCAAGTTGGCTCTTGTCTGCATATTCTCCCTTTAATGCATGAAACGCATTCAACATACCAACAGCAAATGTTGAACTAGTTCCCAGCCCACTACGGGCTGGTAAATCAGCTTCATATGTCAACCTAATTTCATGAAGATCCATCATTTTAATTGCATTCCTAATAGCTGGATGTTGAATGTCTTCCTCTTTAGTAACCCTCTCTATCTTTGAATAAGCAACTTCTGAACTATAATCAAAAAACCTTGGCAAATGGCGAACATTAACATAGCAATACTTATTAAAAGTCGTTGAGAGCACTGCCCCCCTATTTTCTAGAAAAAATGATGGAAGATCTGTGCCGCCACCAAAAAAAGACATTCTGAAAGGTGTTTTAGTAATAATCATGTTTTCTCATCCTTTCATAATCTTAAACCTGCTTGAAGGCATTTCCAATTGAGCTCAGCTTCTCGTTTTAATGGACCTAAATTACTATCGAAGAGTTTTTTTTGATCCTCTGTTTTGCTAAGAGCAAGTTCTATAATGTACTTAAATCTGAGGGAATCTAATGGAATATATTTTTCAAAATATTTTTTTTTATCAGGAGATATCCTCAATAAAAATTCATCCATCCCCAGACGATGAGCAATATCATCCATCTTATTGCTGTAACTAAGAATCGCACAGGGTGTTTTGGTAATGGCAGAAAGAATTATGGAATGAAACCGCATGCAAATACACATTTCACTTTTTGAAATTTCTTTTAATTGATCTTTTGGGTCACTTGGATAAGGATTGACGCAGGTCATTTCCGGACGATTGAGCGAGTCATAAATTCGCATATTTAATGAATAATCTAATTTATCTGTAAAAGTCAAAAATATAATCATCCACCCTTCATCACAAAGATTTTTTAGTATCGGAACTATAGTTTCAATGAATAGTACTCGCTCACGCTCAATATCACCGAATATATCAGCTAAAGCAATAGCAATCACTTTATTACCATGTTTTTCTCCTATATATTCTTTTGTATCAAGATTAAATATAATATCACTGGCTTCCACTATTGTTGAACTGTTAACAGGTAATCCTAACGCTTTCTTCAAACCTTTTTGTCTTGTAGTAAAGACACTAGACATCCTTACCAATTTCTTTAAAAGCAATCTTCCGAACGGATGTTTATAATTCCCTTCCTCTATGCCTAGTCCAAGAACTATAAATTGTTTTCCCCTAAGAAGATTAGTCAAGTCCAAAATCTTGTGTAAAAGTTCCTAGTACAATGTTTGCTATTTTCTAAAGTTTTATGTAAGTTCTTGTAGCACCTATCCAATCTTCATGTTG
>LQGW01000024.1 GCA_002838815.1 Clostridiaceae bacterium JG1575
CCTCTTAGAGCGCCTCAATCAGGAAGTACGAAGAAGAGAAAAAGTTGTTCGCATTTTTCCAAATACAGCTTCAGCCACTCGTTTAATCGGGGCCATGTTGATGCATCAACATGAAGATTGGATAGGTGCTACAAGAACTTACATAAAACTTTAGAAAATAGCAAACATTGTACTAGGAACTTTTACACAAGATTTTGGACTTGACTATACTTTCAAAGACCGCTCCTTTTTCATATATCCTTTTATCTCTCTTTTTTCTTTCTTCCTGTTTCTGCTGGCTGATAAGTTTTTTTCTTTTATTTTGTAACTGCTTGATTTCTTCATCTGCTATTAAGATTTTTTCTTCTATGTTTTTCATTTTCTCGTTTCCTCTCTTTCCGTTTTTTAGGCAAAGAAAAAACAGCAAACCTTTTTTGATTTACTGCTCATGCGTTAGTTTTTTTATTAAATTATCAATTATTTAAAAACGGATTAACCAATTTTATCCATTCTAAAGGTAAATATGCTGATAAATATCCATGATTATAGCCTTTAGCCTCATAGACAATACAATCAGGATGCGTCTTTTGAAACAGTTTAGCTGATTCTTTAACACAACGCATTTCCTTCTCCCCATAAATATATAGAACCTGTGCTTTATTTTTTGCAATACTTTCTTTGAGTCTATACTTCCCCATATATGTTTTATACATTTTCACTAATGTTTTCATAGGTAGTCTTGGCATATCCTCTACATAATAATTTTCTATTTCTTCTGGATAAGCCATATTAGGATACATTTTTTTCATTAAGCTTAACTGAATTTTGCAGGCTGATTTGCTAAACATAAGTTTTCCAAACAGTTTTACAATAATTGTACTAACTCGTGCTAATCTGAGTTGAGGAATACAAATACTTCCATCTATTATCGCTTTCTGTGCTATCTCACTATCTAATGATAACAACTCAATTGCAATTTGCCCACCCAGAGAAACACCGCCTAAAGCAAACATTTTTCCATCACAATTATTTTTTATATAATCCATAATTTGCTTTGCGGAATTTTCAGTCGAAATATAATCTTTTTTATATTCTTCTCCATGACCATCAAGTGTTGGTAAAATCACATGGAATTTATCTGATAATATACGAGCTTGTCGAAGATAATTCCACCAAGAATTACCTCCCCCATGTATCAATAATATATGTGGAAAATTTTTATTACCAAATTCATGAAACATCATCTTTCAGTACCTCTAACTTTAAACTTTTTTGTTAATATCAACAAATATTATAGCATTTTTAGGATATTTTTTCTACTTCTAGATTTCATACTTACTCGCTATTATTTCCCCTTAGAATGTATTACCTTAAACAGTTTATCTTGAAATGTTTCTTTACTCTTTTTGTCAAAATATATCTCTGTTACAAAGGTCTTTCCATTTATCTTTTTTGTTAGAATACCATCAGGCTTTTGATATTGTGGTTGTTCTTCTGCCTGTATTTCTTTAATATCTGTTTTCTCATTTTCTGCCATTTAGTTCCTCCTTTCGACTTGCACAAAAAAAGATTTCCTGTGATTAGGAAACCTCTTTTGCGATTTATTGATATTTGATTTTAGGTTGCTCTTTGTAGCTTCTTTTTTGCTCTGTATTCTCTTGCTTTTAATTTTTCATACTCTCGGCACTTTTCAAGATTGTTTGCTCTGTATTCTTTGTAATATGCCCTACGATATGCCCTTGCTTTTTCTTTCTTTGCTTCTTCTATTTCTTTCCTCATTTGTAGCATTTCTTGTTCTGTCGGCTCTATCTGTTTTGTCAGTTCATTTTCAAATTTTCCGATATAGTTAAAATAAACTTCTATTCGCTGAACAACATATTTTGCTCTTTTTACATCTCGCTCATGGACTATGATTTTACTGATAAACTCATTGATAATGGTTGGGGTAAGTTCTTCAAAGTTGGAATAGCTTTCTGCAAGTCCGATAAATTTCTTTGCCCTTTGACTTGCATTTTCACATTCGGAGAATCGTTCTTTGATTTCTTCTTTTTCTGCTTTTAAGGTGTAGTATTCTTCTGCATACTTTCTTGATAACTGCTCATAGCGTTCTGTATCCATATTTCCTAGTGCATTATCCTCATACAGCTTATTCATCACTCTTTCTATCTGTTCCATTCTGTCTGTGATTTGTGGCATACGCTTTTGATTTTTCTTAACTTCTTCGGTCTGCTCTTTATACAGACTAACTTTGACAAGTTTTTCAAAATCCGCTCTATTTTCTAATGAATACTGTGCTATCTTTCGTAAGACTTCTGCAATATTTTCCATAACTTCATCAACATCAATACGATGTGGCGAGTTGCATTTAGAGTGCTTTGCTTTTCCTTTGGCATATTCACTGCAATAGGTTACATGCTGTACTTTTCCATTTTTGTATATGGTGCGAATGTGCATTTTTGTTCCGCAATCTTTACAGTACATCAAGCCTGAAAGTGTGTGAATTTCTCCATCTCCGTTTGGTCTTTTTACAGGTGCATTTTTTAACATACGATCTA
>LQGW01000025.1 GCA_002838815.1 Clostridiaceae bacterium JG1575
ACCTTTTATACTTTTACACAATTATATGGACTTTATCGTTTGCAATGTAGAAACGTCTAGGGGGGGTCTTTGTTACTTGATTGTCACCAAGTCTTTTGAGGCTGCTTTTATAATGACCCATAGGTTCTGCGAGTAGATAGAGAAAGCCGCCGCAGAAAAGACATCACCGCACCCCTTTATATTTACGTTCTCACACCATTGGCGCTTCCTAAGGAAGCCCCCAGTGAATCCCAGTGATTGAAAGGCAAGGTCATTTCATGAAACGCTTCGTTGTCCTGTCGCTGATACTCCTGTTGACCGTGGGCTGCTCCGCCAACAGGCCCGTGTATCAAACGGAAAAGAGCAGCGCGAAAGCGACCAAGTCGATTCCAGAGCGAAACGATGGCGGGGGAAGCCTCTTCATCAATCAGGCGCAGGTTCCAGCTTCGAACCTTTCGGACGAAGAGTCCGCAACGCCTGAACCTGAGGGGTCCCCACAAACCGTCAAAACCGTCCCGGAACCTTCAGTTTCGGGCAAAGCCCCAAAAACCATCTCCTTGGTGGGATTGACGCCCGCCAAAACCCAACCCCTTAGCCCGCTGCATCAGTCCATCATGGGCACCACCGCCTCCAAGCCCGCTTCAGACAAGGTTTCAGCTCATTCCATCTCGGAGTACTATCCCCTCCAAGAAGGGCGAATGATGGTTCGGGAAAATGAGGCCGGGGAGCAGTCGGAGTACTTGATGCAGTACCTGCGAAAAGATCGCGCCTCCACCAAGGCACAGATTAAAATCCGTCAGCGCGACGCCGAGCAGATCTACGGCGTCTTTGTCTCAGATACAGAACTTTCAGAGCTTTACTTTAATTCCCCCGCCACCTATCGGGTCAACCTTTTGGGCACCAAGGAAAAAGAGCGCTTCACGCTCTTAAAGGCGCCCTTGGTGAAGGGCAATACCTGGACCTCGGCTGGAGTGAGCTTTGAAATCACCGCGGTGGATGTGCCTCGGCGCCTCTTTGGCGAAGTGAGGAACACCCTGCAGGTCGTTTATCGCTCCTCCGTCTACCAAACCACGCTGACCTTTGCAAAAGGTCTGGGTCTTGTTGAAGAAACCACCACGCGCTCGGACGGCACTCGAGGCACCAAGGATCAACTGGTGGAGTTCAAGCCGATGCCCCCAGACGCCTATGAGGTGTTCTTTTACTTGCCCAAGGACGCTACTCACTTGGTGCCCATCCGGGCAAAATTGGCCTTCAAGGTCAACGAAGCCACCAAGGATGTGCTGGCTTCGGCCTATGGGCGCGCCGCCAAGGACAGCGGCCTGCCCGAAGTCTTAGGCGAAGAGGGGACCATCCATTACTTGGTGCGTGAGCGCGGCGCCATCCATGTGGATCTCAGCCGCGGCTTTTTAACCTTGATGAATCGCGAGCCGGCCTTAGAAAACATCCGCATTCAGGCCCTGGTGGATACGCTTTGCCAGTATTACGGCGTGGAGGCGGTGCGCTTGACCATTGAGGATCAGCGCTACGAATCCAAGAACCGCACCATCTCCCCGGGAGACCTTCTAAAGCCTGAGCGGCCATAGAATAGAGGGTCGAGCCTAAGGGACAATGCCCCGCTTTAGAGCTTTAATGCTCTTTGGCGGGGCTTTTGATTTTTCTAAGAAGAAGGACCTCCCAAGGACTCATGAATGCTTTGGCCCTCTTTTCCAAGGGGCGCAGCAGCGGGACCGGCTGATGTATAATAAGGAGGACGAGCGTTCCAAATACCCAATCTTAATGAGGTGCAACCATGAACCTAAACCAACAAATTGCCGTGCATGTTTCGGTGGCCTCCCCCGTGGCGTTCTCTGGCGCCCCCAAAGCGTCCCCCCTCCTCCAGGAGTTGATGCTGGAGAATCTTTGCGAGGAGGATCTTTTGGACTTGACGCTTTGCGTCGAGATTGAGCCTTTGGTGGCTGGGGGGTTCACTCAGTCCATTGGACGGCTGCCCGCCGGACGGACGCTGGAGATCCCAACGCAGGAGACGGCTCTTTTGCCAGACCCTTTTTTGGGGGAGACGGCGCCTTTTCAGGGGACGGTGCGAATCCGCATCACAGATTCTAAGGGAGAGGCGCTGGAGGAGCGCTCCTTTACGGGGATCCCCTATGAATACCTCCCTGGGGATCGATTGCACCAAGAGGATCTGGTTTCTTTCATCCTCCCGTCCGCCGAGGTCTTGGCGCCCCTTTTGGCCCAAGCAAAAGGGAGCGTTCGGGTCAGCGGGTCCAAAGACGCTGAGAATCTTGAATTCCCATCCCCTGAGGAGCGCATGAACCTTGCGGCGGCTCTTTACGCGGCCTTGGCCCAAGAGGGGATTCGCCTTGTGCCAAGAGCGCCCGAGCAGGACTTTGGGCGAATCCGTCCCGTCGATGAGGTGCTGCGGGATCATCGGGCCACGGATCGGGAGATGGCGTTGACTTATGCGTCTCTTTTGGAGGCGGCGGGCCTTCGTCCCCTGATTGTTCACGCCCAGGAGACCACCCTTTGCGGCGTCTGGCTCACGGAGGATTCCTTTAGTACCTCCCGGGTGAGCGATGTCGCAGCCCTAACCAAGCGCAGCGCTGCCGGCCTGCAGCAGCTCTTGGTCGTGGATCCTTCGTTTTCTACGCTTATGCGAACCTTCACTCAGGCCATGACTCATGCGGCCCAGCGGCTGCAAAGCGGGGCCTTTGAAGGCGCCATTGATGTGGCCAAGGCCCGTTGGATGGGCTATCTTCCCTTGCCCAAACGGCGTTGGACGGGGACCCACTGGGAGCTTGTGGACGAAGTGAAACCCCAAGAAGACGGCCAAATCCCTCAGCTCATATCCCTTGCGCAGGCCCCTATGGAGGGGACAACGGGGCTGCCCAAACAAAAGATCTGGGAGCGAAAACTTTTGGATTTGTCCCTACGCAACAGCCTTCTAAACTATAAGCGGGAACGAAACGCCATGGCACTCCTGCACAGCCCCAATGCGCCAATCCTTAGGTCCTTGGACGAGGGTGCAGCCTTTTCCATTCTTCCTCGACCGACGGATTGGGAGGGCTTAAAGACCCCTGAAGGAGCGGATTTCAGGCAGGGCGATTCGTTTCGCCGTTGGGCAGCCGAGGAGTTTAAAAATGGACGCCTCCTTGCGGACCTATCGGCTCAGGTGTTGGAGGAGCGAGGTCAAAAGCTGGTGAAAAGTGCTCGGACGAGCCTGGAGGAAACGGGCTCTTGCGCACTCTATTTGGCCTTTGGGCTTTTGCGCTGGTACGCCAAGGACGATGGGGAAACCCCGCACTATGCTCCCTTGGTTCTTCTGCCCGTGGATCTGGAAGCGGGCGCAAGGTTTCAGGGCTTTCGCCTGAAGGGACGCGAGGAGGACCCTCAGTTTAATACAACGCTTTTTGAAGGGCTCAAAAAAGAGTTTGGCATTGTGCTGCAAGGGGTGGATCCACTGCCTGAGGACGCAAACGGGGTGGATCTTTCGGCGGTTTTTGCCAAGGTGCGCCAAGGGGTCTTGCTGCAACCGGGCTGGGACGTTTTGGAAGAGGTGCATCTGGGCTTATTCTCCTTTGCGAAGTTTATGATGTGGGCGGATCTTTCGGAAAACTTGGAGATCTTTCGACAAAACCCCTTGGTGGAGTCTTTGGTCCAAGGGCAACTGACGCAGGAGTTTCCCAAGGTCTCCAAAACGGCGCGTTTTTTGGAGGAAGAGGCTGGAGAACAAGAATTGATCTATCCGTTGAGCGCCGATGCCTCTCAAAGCCTTGCGGTGCTCGCCGCCGCCCGCGGGGCCAGCTTTGTTTTGCACGGACCTCCCGGCACGGGAAAAAGCCAAACCATCACCAACATCATCGCCAATGCCCTCATGCAGGATAAGAGGGTGCTTTTTGTGGCGCAAAAAATGGCGGCCTTAGAGGTGGTGCAAAAGCGCTTAAAGGATCTTGGGATCGGTTCATTTTGCCTGGAACTGCACGCCAAGGGGGCCAGCAGGCGCAGGGTGCTCGATCAGCTGGAAGAATCCATGCGCATCACGAAGGTGCCCCGAAAAAAGGAAGCCCCCAAAACCTTGGCGGCGTTGCAAGAGCTCAAGGAAGAGCTCAATGAGGAGATCCGGGCGCTGTACGACGCCGACGAATCGGGCTACAGCCTCTACGATTTGATCGTGGAGGAGGCCCTCACCAAGGACTTTCCTCGCTCCGTGGAGCCTTCCTCGGCCGTTGCTTTTACGGATCTTAAGAAAAAAGAAGACCTATTAAAAAATCTCACCGACCTTGGAGCCTACGCCGGGGGCCCCTACCGCAATCCCCTGCGCGGCATCGGGCCGGCGATCTATCAGCCGGATTTGAAAGAGCGCATCGCGTCCTTGGTGGAGGAACCCCTCTTACGCATGGAAAAGGCGTTGATCCCACTCGTCCAAAAGGCGCCTTCCCTTGAACCCAAGTGTTTGGCCGAGGTGTTGGCGCTTCCGAAGCTCCAAGAGTACAGCCAGGCGCTTTATGCGCTCTTCCCAAACATGCATTTTGTCGCTGGGGGGATGGCGCACTGGCCCCAGGCCCTGACGCAGGCCAAAGACCTCATGGACGACGCTGTGGCATTGGAGGGCTCTCTTTTGGCAAACTATCCCCGGGCGCTTTTGTCCGTGGATTCGCGCCGCGTGCGACGGGATCTGGACGCCTGGGAGAGCAAAACCGCCCTCTCCAAGCTTTTTCAGAAAAATCCCGTGGAGCGGGAATTTCAAACCCTCCTCTCCGGAGAGAAGCTTACGGCCCCTGAGATTTTGGATCTTATGAGCCGTCTGGAGCAATTCAAAGAGGCTCAGGAGCGAGCCCGCAGCGCCCGCATGAGGCTCTCAGGCGCCTTTGGAGCGGAGATCCTTTCCGCCAAAGCACATGAGATGGCCGAGGCGGCTGATCTTTTGACGAAGCTTTTGACGGTCGCACCCTCTGAGGAAGCCTTGGAGGAATTGGACGAGGCCTTGCAAGACGATTCGAACGCAGACTTAAGGGCATCGTTGGAGCAGCTGCGCGTTTTGGGCGACGGCTATGGCACGGCGCTGCGCGCCTGGCTGAAGGACACTGCTTTTGAGGAGCGGGAACTAGAGGGACAAGGGCCGATCCTAGAAGCCTTTTTGGAGCGCCTGCAGGAAATCAAGGGGCATCTTAGTTCCTTGAAGGACTGGTTGGCTTATCAAAAGGCGCGGGCGGAAGTTTTAGGGCAGGGACTTAGCGACTTTGCCGATGCCTACGATCAAGGGGAGGTCTCGGAGACCCAGATGAGCGTATTGTTCCGAAAGAGCGTTACGAAGGGCTTGCTGCGCCAACGCTTGGCAGCCCATCCGACCTTGGCCTCTTCTACGGGGGGGCAAAGCGAGCAAAAAGCCGCTCGCTTGAAGGAGCTCGCTGAGCAGGCGCAGCGGATTCATCGACTGGAGCTCTACGTTCATTTAGCGCAGAAGGTGCCAAACCTTGTGATGGAGGAGGACACCAGCAAGGAGCTTGGGGTCTTGCAGCGCGCCCTGCGCTCGGGGGGACGAGCCCTCTCCATTCGTTCACTCTTTGAAAAAACCGACCACCTGCTGCGCCGCATCGCCCCTTGTATGATGATGAGCCCGCAAAGCGTCGCGCAGTACCTCTCACCCCAGGCGGATCTCTTTGATTTGGTGATTTTCGACGAAGCCTCGCAGATGCCCACAGCGGAGGCGGTGGGCGCCTTGGGCCGTGCCAAGCAAGCCATCATTGTGGGGGATCCCAAACAACTGCCGCCCACGTCCTTTTTCGCGGCCCAGTCGGGAGAAGAAATGGAGGAGAGAGCGGACTTGGACAGCATTCTGGAAGATGCCTTGGCGCTTTCCCTGCCCAACGGGTCTTTGTTGTGGCATTATCGCTCCCGTCACGAGAGCCTCATTGCGTATTCCAACCGCGCCTTCTATAACGGCGAGCTTTACACCTATCCATCACCCGACGATCGGGTAAGCCGCGTGCATTATGTGGCCAGCGGCGGCGTCTATGAGCGCGGCCGGGACCGGGTCAACCGGGAGGAGGCTCGCGCCTTGGTGGAGGAAGTTGTGCGTCGCCTTGGGGAAGCGGACAATCCCCCCACCATGGGCATCGTCACTTTCAGCGTGGTGCAGCAGGCGCTCATCGAGCGCATTCTCCAGGAGACCTTGGCCAAAGACGAGGCACTGCGGCAAAAGCTGCTGGACCTCCCAGAGCCCCTTTTCATCAAAAACCTCGAAAACGTTCAGGGGGATGAGCGGGACATCATCCTCTTCTCGGTGGGCTATGGGCCCGATGAGAACGGTCAGCTGTTCATGAACTTTGGCCCTTTGAATCAAGAGGGGGGCTGGCGGCGACTGAATGTTGCGGTCTCCCGGGCGCGTCAGGAGATGTGGGTGTTCACCTCCATCAATCCCGACGAGTTTGCGGTGCCCCCGGGTGCGCCGCGGGGTGTACTCGCCTTGAAGGAATTCCTAAACTACGCCAAATCCTTTGGCCGGCGCACCACCTTACAAAAGGTGCAAGAGGAGTCCTCTCAGCTCCAAATAAGCAGCCTCCTAGCGGATCGCTTGCGGGCCAAGGGTTATCAAGTGGAAACCCAGGTGGGCACCTCGGAATTTCGCGTGGACCTCGCCTTGCTGGATCAGAAGGATCCAACCCGCTTTGCCCTGGGGGTTCAATGCGGGGGAGAAAGCTTTCAAAAATCCGGTTCGGCCTTGGATCGCGAGGTCCTTTCGCCGTCGGTACTGCGCGGCCTAGGCTGGCGCCTGGAGCGAGTGCACCCCATGGATTTTCTCGATGATGAGGAAGCCGTGGTGGCGCGCATCCACAACCGCATGAAGGAAGAGGAGACCCCCTCTTTGGGAGCGACTTTTGGAGAGGGGGATGCCAAAGCAGCGGGTCCACATCCCTACACCTTGGCGCACGTGGAGAACAGGAACTTCTCGGTGAATGATTTTTTGCAGGTGTCATCTGCCGCCGTTATCGGTCCAGATCTTATGAAGATCATTGAGGAAGAAGGCCCCATTTCCTTGAGGCTTTTGACCCGGCGCCTCCTTAGGGCCTATGGCCTCGAGAAGGCCCATGCCCCCATGCAAGAGCATGTGGAGCGCATCCTCAATAAGTTCCGGCCCCACACCACCTTGGGGTTGGCCGGCCCCATTTATTGGAGCCAGACCCTTCGGCCTGAGAATGTGAAGGGCTTTCGACCCACCCTGCCGGAGGATGCGGAGCGGACCTTGGCGGACTTCGCTGCAGAGGAGCTTTATGCGGCTCTCTTCTATGTCTTGGAGCAGCCGCTGAGGGAGCGAGCCCTGACTTCAGCGTGGTCGAAGAGTCTTGAGGATCGTCCCTTGACGGTGGAGAAAGAGAAGATCCTTGAAGGGGTATTCCAACAAGCCCTGTTGCAGGGAACCGTGGTGCGGGATGCCTCGGGGCGGGTGACCCGAGGGTCGAGGTAAAGATGGAGGGTTGGTCCAGGGGGCCTTTTCTTTGAAGAGGTTTCATCTATTAGCCTCAAAGGGGTCAAAAAACCGTCACATTTTTTCGTTAGAATGTTCCAAAAGAGGCTCTTTTTTTCGCCTCGAGCTTACTGCATGCTATAGGGGCGAGGGCCCCGAGGGAGAGGAGAAGCATATGAATGGACACAAACAGCGGCGCGCTCGAGGGCTCGCCTGGATCCTTTCGTCCCTTGTCGTTTTGAGCGGGTGCACGATTTTTGGGGGCTCAAATCCGAACAACCCCTCAGAGCGCGCCCCCTCTGGGGTGCTTTCTCCCTGGACGGGCAGCGCTCAGTCCAAGAGCACTACGGGAGCAACGAAGGTCAGCGCTCCGGGGAAAAATCAGACCCAGGGCATGGGCATGAAGGACCGTCTGGACATCCCCGACCTTGTGGAGGCCAATGCCCCTGCCGTGGTGACGGTGGCCGTGCGCAAGGGATCCGGCGGCGGCATCTTCGGGCTGGGCCAGTATGAAGAGGGCGTGGGGTCGGGCTTTTTCATCGACGCCAGAGGCCTGGTGGCCACCAACAACCATGTGGTGGCTGGGGCCAGTAAGGTCAATATCATCTTGTCCGACGGCACCCAGGCTCCGGGCAAAGTGCTTTGGACGGATCCGGCCAACGATCTGGCCATCGTGCAGGCACAGAACCTTCAGGTTCCCGGAGTGGTGACCATCGGCAATTCCGACACCATCCGTGTGGGGGAGGGGGTGGTGGCCATCGGCAATCCCATGAGCGCGGATTTCGCAGGCACCGTGACTTCGGGCATTGTTTCGGCGAAAAATCGCAAGATCCGCACCCGGGAGGGTACCTTTGAGTATCTGCAGATCGATGCAGCCATCAACGGCGGAAATTCCGGCGGGCCCCTCTTCAATTTGAAAGGAGAGGTCATCGGCATCAACTCCGCCAAAATTGCTCAATCGGGCATCGAGGGTATGGCGTTCTCCATTCCCATCAATGTCTTGATGGAGAAGATCGGCAAGAACCCCACGACGAAGGACCAGGCCAACGAACCTGTATCCTTGGGCGTTGTAGTCCAGGACATTCCTTTGGAGTTGCGCGAGCGCTACAACGCCCCGGAGGGCATTATGATCATGGAGGTGAAAGGGGGATCCGCAGCCGAGGCGGCGGGCGTGCGCAAGGGGGATATTTTAACGCAGTTTGGGGGTGAAAAGGTCACGTCCATCGTGCAGCTCAATACCTTGAAATCCAAGTACAAGCCGGGGGATTCGGTGACCTTTGTCATTTTCCGCGACGCAGAAGGGAAGTTCTATCAAGGGACGATGGTGCTCAAACAAGCCAATTCCCGCTAAGTGCGCTGCCCCCTCGGGGGGAGAGTGCGAAAGGTCTGAGACTGGGGGCGACAGATGCCACCGGGGGAATCGTGTTGTATAATTGGATCGTTGCGAAAAAACGAGCGAGAGCGTAGGAGGTGCTGGTATGAAACTTGGGGAACTTTTTCAGGAAATTCCCATGGAACGGGTGCATCGGTATGCGCCGGAGCGTTCCTTGGACCTCATCACCAATGAGTCCAAGGCATGCCGTCCCGGGGCGCTGTATGTCGCCATTCCCGGTCAGCGCGTGGATGGTCATTGGTTCTTAAAAGAGGTCCTGGAGCGCGGGGCGGAGGCAGCCATCGTTCAACACATCGATGAGTCGCTTCCCTTATGCCAGATTGAGGTGCCCAACTCCAGAAGAGCTTGGAGCGCCCTCTCCGCGGTGTATTACGGGCACCCGTCCCGAGGCATGATGGTCTATGGCATCACGGCCACCAACGGAAAAACCACCATCTCCTTCATGCTCGATTCCATTTTGCGCGGGGCGCATCATAAGCCTGGTCTCATCGGTACCGTGAAGATCCGGTTGGGGGACGAGCTTTTGGCCGCGCAAATGACGACGCCCGAGGCGTTTGTTTTGCAGCGCTATTTCCGGGAAATGGCGGATCACGGGCTAGACTCTTGCGTCATGGAGGTTTCCTCCTCGGCCTTAGAGCAGGATCGGGCCGCAGACGTTGCATTCGACGTGGTGAGCTTTAATAACTTTTCCCGCGAGCACATCGATCAGCACGGCTCCTTGGAGGCTTATTGGCAGGCCAAGGCGTCCTTAATCACGCAGGCGTCCTCAAAGAGCGTCGCGGTGATCAATTTGGACGACGCCAGGATCCGTACGCTGCAGGGCCAAAGCGCGGCGTCGTTTTTGACCTACGGCATCGCGTCCAAGGACGCGGATCTTTTGGCCGTGGATCTTCAGGTGTCGGGGCCCACGGTGTCCTTCACCCTCCTCATCCCCCGGCCCGTTTATTTGGCCGGCGTGGACCGAACGGTGCCCGCTGGCGCTTGGCCGATGAAGGTGGGTTCCCCTGGGCAGCACACCGTAGCCAATGCGTTGGCTTGTTGCGCCATGGCGCTGGCGGGGGGGATAAAACCAATGGATCTTGCACCGGGACTTTTGGCCTACGGCGGCGTGGAGCGGCGCTTTGAGGTGCTCTATCACGGCCCCTTTACCATCTTGGATGATCATTTTGCCAATCAAAGCAACATCCGGACGACCCTTTCGAGTCTAAGTCAGATGGACTACAATAAGTTGCACATCTGCTACGCCATCCGGGGCAATCGAGGCGTGATTGTCAATCGGGAAAATGTGGCGGCCATGGCGCCCTTTTTTAAAGACCTACGGGTGGGGCGGTTCATCGCCACGCAGACCTTGGGCGAAGTCACAGAAAAGGACGTGGTGCATGATGAGGAGCGAGCGGCCTTTTTGGACGAGGCGGTACGCTGCGGCCTGGCGCCGGAACTGATCCCTCCCTTGGATGAAGCCATTGAAGCGGTGCTGGATGCGGCGGACTCCGGCGATCTGATTCTTTTGGCCGGCTGTCAGGGCATGGACCTTGGCGCCGGAAAAATCCTAACCCTTTTGGCCCAGCGCCATCCCGAGCAAAAAGCAAAAATTCTTTGGCCTTTGAACGACCGCGTCTGCGGTCAAACGATCCCCCATCCCCCCAACAAAAAGGAGACCCAGCAATGAAAAAAATCATTCTCACCGGTGGCGGCACCGCCGGACACGTCATGGGCAATTTTGCTCTGTTGCCCGGTCTTCGGGAACGGGGCTTTGAGGTGGTTTATGTGGGGTCTTACGACGGCATCGAGCGCGATTTGGCTAAGGAGGAGGGGCTGACCTACCGGGCCATCTCCTCTGGCATGCTGCGGCGCTTTGCAAGTTTTGAGAACGTCACGGATATGTTCCGCGTGGTAAAGGGGATTGGGGACGCCTTGCGGGTGTTGCGCCAGGAGCGTCCGGATGTGATTTTCAGCAAAGGCGGCTATGTGACGGTTCCGGTGGCGGTGGCGGCGGCCCTCTTGCACATTCCCTTCATCGCCCATGAATCGGACCTATCCCCGGGTCTTGCCAATCGCCTGGCGGCGCGTTTTGCCAAGAAGATGCTCGTAACCTTCCCAGAGACCGCCGCGGCGTTCGGCGCCAAGGGACAAGCCGTGGGCTCTCCTTTGCGCCAGGAGCTCCTTGAAGGGGATCGGGTGCGGGGGCTCGAGCACTTGGGCTTTTCGGGGGACAAGCCCGTGCTTTTGGCCATGGGGGGCTCTTTAGGCTCCAAGGTCATCAACGAAGCCATCTGGTCGAATCTTTCCGAGCTTTTGTGCGAATACGACCTCATTCACCTCACGGGCAAGGGCCACTTGCGCCAGGATCTTTTGGGCCGGCCGGGGTATCGCCAGATGGAGTATGCGGGGGAGGAGATGAAGGATCTTTTGGCGGCCTGCGACCTGGTAGTGTCTCGAGCGGGATCCAATTCCATTTTTGAATTTTTGGTCCTCAAAAAACCCCACTTACTGATTCCCTTAGGGCTCAACCAAAGCCGGGGCGATCAGATCCTCAATGCCCGCTCCTTTCAAAAGGCCGGATATTCCATGGTCTTGCAGGAGGAAGAAGTGACGCAGCAAGCATTTTTGGCCCATCTTCGATCCCTGCGCGAAGAACGGGGGGAATACATCGAGCGCATGGGGCAGGCAGAGCTCGCCCATACCTTGCCGGTGATCCTCGATCTTTTGGAGGCGGCGGTAAAGGAAAATAAGCGCCCGAAGCTTCGTTCGCCGCAACAAAAGCCCCCTTGCTTAAACTTTCAAAAAACTCACGCCGAGGACCCCAAGCATCGTTCGTAGCGGATCCAGGCGATTGGCCTTTGCGAAGGATGCAACGCCGATCTGAATTTTTGATGAACTATGGCCCGCCCCGCAGTAGGGGGCGGGCCTTGTACTATAATGGGGGTAATAAGATTCCAAGCTTTGGTGGTCGCTTGGACCGCCTATTTTTGGGGAGCCTAGGAGGAAGCTATGAATTTGGAATTTTCAGGAGCCGCCGGATGCGTCACAGGTTCGGCCCACCTTGTGGAGGTGGGGGGACGAAAGGTGCTGCTGGATTGCGGACTTTATCAGGGTGCGGACGCCAAGGGGGGCGGAAACGAGGAATTCTCCTTTGATCCCGCCTCCATTGACCTTCTGATTTTATCGCACGCACACATCGATCATTCCGGACGCATTCCTTTGCTTTATCAAAAAGGGTTTCGCGGACGGATTCTCTGTACGCCGCCCACGAAGGATCTTTGCGACATCATGCTGCGCGATTCCGCCTACATTCAAGAGCAGGATGCGGAGCGGGATAACCGAAAGCGTCTTCGCCACAATGAGGCTCCCTTGAAGCCCCTTTACACCATTGAGGATGCCGCGGGAAGCTTAGCGCTTTTTGAAGCCCAAGAATACGGGAAAATCTCCCAGCCGCTGCCCGGGGTGTCCGTGCGGTTTTCCGATGCCGGTCACATGCTGGGCTCGGCCTTTGTGGAGCTTTTTCTGAAAGAGGAGGGAGAAGAGGAGATTCGTTTCGTGTTCTCCGGAGACATCGGCAACCGCAATGTGCCGCTGATGACGGATCCCACCACCATTGATGAGGCGGATGTGGTGCTGATGGAATCCACCTACGGCGATCGGTTGCACGAAGCTCAGGAGAGCGAAAATGAGCGTCTCTTGGAAATCATCAACAGCACCGTCGCTCGAGGCGGCAACGTCGTCATCCCATCTTTTGCCGTGGGGCGCACCCAAGAGATACTATACGTGCTCAACCGCTTTTCCTTGGAGGGACGGCTGGATTCCCGCGTCAACGTTTTTGTGGATTCTCCCCTTGCCAGTAAGGCCACCGCGGTCTTTGATCGTCACAGCGCTTATTTTGACGAAGAGGCTCAGGAAATGATGCGCCATGGGGACAACGTCCTTTCGTTCCCGCAACTGCACTTCACGGAAACGGTGGAGGACAGCCGCAAACTCAACCACACCTCGTCGGGTCTTGTGATCTTGTCCGCCTCAGGCATGGCGGAGGCCGGGCGAGTGCGCCATCACTTAAAGCACAACCTATGGCGACCGGAGTGTTCCGTGGTCTTCGTGGGCTATCAGGCCCAGCAAACCCTCGGACGCATCCTTTTGGACGGCGCCAAGGAAGTAAAAATCTTTGGGGAGCCCATTGCCGTCTTGGCCCGGATTACTCAGATTCACGGGCTTTCGGGGCATGCGGATCAAAAGGGGCTCCTGGAATTTGCTCAGGGCTTTCATAAAAAAGTGCCCAAGAAGATCTTTTTGATTCACGGCGATGACACCGCTCGCCAGGTTCTGGCCGCAAAGCTTCGGGAGATGGGGCTGACGGTGTCCCTGCCCATGCCCAAAGAGCGGTTTGAAATCCGAGATCTCAAAGACCTGGCTCGTCCGGATGCCACGCGGGTGATATCGGCTTCGAAAATTGAACAAAGCGCCCATTTAAAAGAAAAGCTCATCAATGAAATTCACACCATGGATCTTTATCACTTGACGCAAAAAGAAATTTTAGACCGATTGCAATCCGTGTTGTCGGATCACGCCCTGTAGGGTCGGGGAAAAGGAGTGGAACAATACTTCATGAATTCACATCTAAAAAAAACAAGCATACGGCGCTTGTTGCCGAAAGAAGGCATGCGGCTCAAGCCCTTGCGGTTGCGCATGCTCCAGGAAATGCCCAAGGCCTTCAACGAGCACATGGCTAAGTTTCAAGAAAAAAACGACGACTACTGGATCGGCCGCGCTGAGAAAATCGAAACCTTTATTCTATCGGTGGGATCCATGGATGTCGGCACCATCGGCGTGGAGCCCTTGGGGGAAGAGGGCGTGCGATTGATCACTCTTTGGGTGGATCCGACCCATCGCCACAAAGGCTATGGCCGGGCACTGATTCGAGAGGCTTTGACCGTGGCCATGGCGCGAGGCGCAGAGGTGGCGGTGGTTGAGGTGCTGCGGGAAAACCACAATGCCGTGACCTGCTATGAAGAGGAGGGATTCCGCTACGTCGGAGAAACCAAAGAAGGGGTCATTACCATGGAAAAGTATTTGGATCGGGATCCGATGCCCTTGGAAATGCAGCCGCTGACCTTTAATCCCTAATCTGTACCAATCCACTCTGATTTCTATATTAAATCTAAACTCTGTCAATGGGCCACCTTCTCCTTGGGAAGGCGGTCCATTATTTTGGTTGTTCCCCCGAATGGCCCGCGGTGTAGTAAAAAAAAGTTCTCCTCAGCCGTCTCTTTTTTTTTGGGAAGTCCGGATCCAGGCGGGTTTGCCCATTTTTAAGGGGCATTCGATTCTGTTGCATTTTCGAAAAGATGTTATATAATTGAGGGGTAAAGGACAGTGTGCGCCTTCCCATCCGGCGGATGAGGGGGTCGGATTGTTCCAGCGACTGACCAAGTCCTACAATTTTTATTCGGGGCGGAAATTCGGCATCGGGTCGGATTTCAAAGTAAAAATCAATGTAAGGAGAGAGTTCCATCATGAGAATGATCAAAACCATGGATGGCAACAACGCTGCGGCTTATGTGTCTTACGCATTTTCCGAAGTAGCTGCCATCTACCCCATCACGCCTTCTTCCCCCATGCCGGAGTCCATCGACGAATGGGCTTCCGCCGGGAGAAAGAATTTATTCGGCACCACCGTTAAGGTGGTGGAAATGCAGTCCGAGGCCGGCGCTGCCGGAGCCGTCCACGGATCCTTGCAGGCTGGTTCCTTGACCAGCACCTACACGGCCTCCCAGGGGCTTCTTCTGATGCTGCCCAACATGTACAAAATCGCCGGTGAATTGCTGCCGGGCGTTTTCCATGTGGCTGCTCGCGCCTTGGCCGCCCATGCCTTGTCGATCTTCGGGGATCACCAGGACGTGATGGCCGCACGGGCCACGGGCTTTGTCATGCTCGCCGAGTCTTCCGTTCAGGAAGTCATGGACTTATCCGCGGTGGCTCATTTGACCGCCATCCGGGCAAGCCTCCCCGTGCTGAACTTCTTTGATGGATTCCGGACCTCCCATGAGGTTCAAAAAATCGAAGTCTGGTCCGATGAAGAATTGGCCAAGATGGTCGATTGGGACAAGGTGCAGGAATTCCGCTCCAAATCCCTCAACCCCGAGCGTCCCGTCACCCGCGGAACGGCTCAAAACCCCGACATCTACTTCCAAGGCCGCGAAGCCAGCAACAAATTCTATTTGGAAGTTCCCGGCATTGTCGAGCACTACATGCATGAAGTCAGCGGCGTAACGGGCAGAAACTACAGCCTCTTTAATTATCACGGCGCAGAGGATGCAGAGTACGTGATCGTGGCCATGGGGTCTGTGTGCGATGCCATGGAAGAAGTTGTGGACTACCTTAACGCCAAGGGCGAGAAAGTCGGTATGGTCAACGTCCACCTTTTCCGGCCCTTCTCCATTTCCCATTTCTTGGAGGCCATTCCCAAGAGCTGCAAAAAGATTGCTGTTTTGGATCGTACGAAAGAACCCGGATCCCTCGGAGAGCCCCTATATCAAGACGTCCGCACGGCATTTTATGATCTTGAGGAGCGTCCCGTCATCGTGGGCGGCCGCTACGGCTTAGGCTCCAAGGACGTGACCCCCGGACAGATCATCGCCGTCTACGAAAACCTCAAGCGCGAAGAAGTGAAGAACGCCTTCACCTTGGGTATTGTGGACGATGTGACCTTCACCTCCCTACCCAATGCAGAGGAAGTCAACATCACGCCGGAAGGAACCGTTCAGTGCAAATTCTGGGGTCTTGGCTCCGATGGTACGGTGGGCGCCAATAAATCCGCCATCAAGATCATCGGCGACCACACGGACCTTTACGCGCAAGGATACTTCTCCTACGACTCGAAGAAGTCCGGCGGAATCACCGTATCCCACCTGCGCTTTGGAAAGCATCGCATTCGGGCACCGTATCTTGTGCAATCCGCCGATTTCATTGCTTGCCACAATCCGTCCTATGTCAATAAGTACGACCTGTTAAAGGGCATCAAGGATGGAGGAACCTTCCTCTTGAACGCACCTTGGCCTGCCGAAGAAGTGGCGGCTCACCTGCCGGCTTCTTTGAAAAAGACCTTGGCGGAAAAGAACATCAAGTTCTACGTCATTGACGCTCAGCACATCGCTCAGGAAATCGGATTGGGAACGCGCATCAATATGATCATGCAGGCTGGCTTCTTTAAGCTCGCTAACGTAATCCCCGTAGAGGATGCCGTGAAGTACCTAAAAGAATCCGTTGTGAAAAGCTATGGCAAGAAGGGCGAGAAGGTCGTCAACATGAATAATGAAGCCATCGATAAGGGCGTCAATGCCTTGGTGGCCGTGGATGTGAAGAAAGAATGGGCTTCCCTTGGCAAAGAAGAAGCAGTGGGTGCTAAGGTGCCGGAATTCATTTCGAAGATCCTCATGCCCATGAACGCTCAAGAAGGGGACAGCCTGCCCGTATCCGCTTTTGTGGATGCTGCAGACGGAACCTTCCCGCAGGGCACCTCCGCTTATGAAAAACGCGGCATCGCCGTCAACGTGCCTGAGTGGCAGTTGGATGCCTGCATTCAGTGCAACCAGTGCGCTTATGTCTGCCCCCACGCCGTCATTCGTCCCTTCCTCTTGAATGAAGAAGAGGTTCAAAAGGCGCCGGAAGGATTCCAGACGAAAAAAGCCATGGGCGGCAAGACGTTTGCCGGCATGGACTTCAAAATCCAGGTTTCTGTGTTGGATTGTACGGGATGCGGAAACTGTGCCCAAGTCTGCCCGGCTCCGAAGAAGGCCCTCATCATGAAGCCCATCGAAAGCCAGATGCACGAGACCGAAAACTGGGATTACGCCATGAGCCTCAAACCCAAGGCGAACCCGATGAACAAGTTCACCTTAAAGGGATCGCAGTTTGAGCAGCCGCTGCTTGAATTCTCCGGCGCTTGCGCTGGTTGTGGCGAGACCCCATACGCAAAGCTCATCACACAGCTCTACGGAGACCGCATGATGATCGCCAACGCCACGGGCTGCTCCTCCATCTGGGGCGCATCCGCTCCGGCAACGCCGTACACCGTCAATCACTTGGGAGAAGGTCCTTCCTGGGCCAACTCGCTCTTTGAAGACAACGCAGAGTTCGGTCTTGGCATGTACCTCGGCCACAACGCTCAAAGAGAGCGTCTGCGCGGTATGATGGAAGGCTACCTCAAGGACGGCAAGGCTCAGGGCGATTTGAAGGCAGCCATGGAGAACTACCTGGATCATTACGACAAGAGCGAAGAGAGCAAGGCCGCTAAGAACGCTTTGGTTCCGCTTTTGAAAGACAGCCAAAATGAAACCCTTGCGTTCCTTTATAAGAACAAAGAGTACCTCTCGAAGAAGAGCCAATGGATCATCGGTGGCGACGGCTGGGCCTATGACATCGGATACGGCGGCTTAGACCACGTGCTGGCTTCTGGAGAAGACGTCAATGTCCTCGTTTTGGATACTGAAGTATACTCCAATACCGGCGGACAGTCCTCCAAGTCCACCCCGACGGCGGCCATTGCTAAATTTGCCGCAGCTGGTAAGCGCACAAAGAAAAAGGACCTTGGCATGATGGCCATGAGTTATGGCTACGTCTATGTGGCTCAGATCGGTATGGGGGCAGACAAGAACCAAGCCATGAAGGCCATTACCGAGGCCGAGAGCTACAACGGCCCGTCCCTCATCATCGCTTATGCCCCCTGCATCAACCAGGGCTTGAAGAACGGCATGGGCATGAGCCAAGAGGAGACCAAGCGTGCGGTGGAATCCGGATACTGGACCCTCTATCGTTACAACCCGCTGCTCAAAGAAGAAGGCAAGAACCCCTTCACCTTGGATTCCAAGGAACCCAAGATGAACTTCAGAGAATTCCTCATGGGCGAGGTTCGTTATGCCTCCTTGCTCAAGGCCTTCCCCGAGGAAGCCGAGGGCTTGTTCGAAAAGACCGAGCAGGATGCCAGAGAGCGTCGTGAGAGCTACGTCCGTCTGGCTCAGATGGACTACTCCGACAAGCGCATCACCGCCAAGGATGTGAAACTTGGTGAAGACCAGAAAGTGGACCAAAACATCCAGGTCTCTGCTGTGGCCACTTCTGAATCTGCGCCCCGCGCTGGAGAAGATACCCCCAAAGCGGAGAACAACGACGATTTAACCACCGGTACTGACGTACCCACCCGTGAAGGCAAAAAGTCCATCGAAGACTAATTGCTGAGCGTACCCGAGGGTTTGGCCCGAGGGCTCTTCTTGAAGAAGAAGGGTCCTCGGGCTCTTTCTTGGGGTTTTTCGCCCCGTGGTCGAGAGAAAAAGGAGCCAGGGAAGGGCCAAGGCAAGGGGGACGCTGTGCGGGATTCGTGATAGAATGAAAGGGATTGAGATTATAAAACCCAAAGGTTTATTTTAGGAGGTAGCACATGAAGTATTTCATCGACACAGCAAATATTGAGGAAATCAAGGATGCCAACGAGCTGGGACTCATCTCGGGCGTCACCACCAACCCGTCGTTGATCGCCAAAGAGGGTCGGGTTTTTGAAGAAGTGATCCAGGAAATCACTCAAATTGTGGATGGCCCCATTTCCGCCGAGGTCGTCTCTTTGGAGGCTGACGGCATGGTGGAAGAGGGCAGAGCCCTTGCCGCTCTCCATCCCAACATCATCATCAAGGTGCCCATGACGGCCCAAGGACTCAAGGCCGTTCATCGTCTGGCCCAAGAAAACATCCGCACCAACGTCACCCTCGTCTTCAGCGCAGAGCAAGCCCTAGCTGCAGCCCGTGCAGGAGCCGCTTATGTGTCTCCCTTCGTAGGTCGCATGGACGACATGGGCGTCGATGGCATTGCCTTGATCGAAGAAATTGCCACGATCTTCGCACTCTTTGACATCGACACGGAAATCATTTCGGCTTCCATCCGCAACCGCCGACACATCGCTCAATCCGCTCTGGCTGGGGCCGATATTGCCACCGTTCCCTATAAAGTGCTGATGGCTTCCTTGGATCATCCCCTGACCACTTCCGGCATTGAGCGCTTTTTGAAGGATTGGGAAGGCGTGGCGCAGCGTAAGGCCAACCAATAGCCACTGCTTGGCTTGTTGCGTTTTTTGTAAAAAAATCCAGAGGAAGAACTTTTTTGGAAAACGGATGGGGCCCCATCCGTTTTCTCTTGCCTCTCCTTGTGAAAGGAATCTCAAAAACCCCAAAATATGGCGTTGAAAAAACAAGCGAAACGTTGAGGTGAGCAGGTTCCGGGGAGTTTTAAACTTCATGATTAGGGCACCATTTGTAACCATTCCTTAAGATATTTGCAGAGCAACTTTGTTATGATGAATGAAGAAGAATCCATGCGCTGCATGTTTTTAGGAGGAGTTATGAAAAAGGGAACGAAGATCGTTTTGTCCATCGTCCTATTTGTGGGACTTTTGGTGGGCTTAAGAGCGTTGTATCAGCGAGCGGTCCGGCCCAATCCCCTCGCGCCCATTGCTGCGGGTGAGGGTGAGGGCAAGGGCAAAACCACCGCGGCCAAAGCCAGCGACACGGGAAGCACAGCGCCCACCGCAACGGCGGCGTCGAAGCCTGCCGCGCCCAAGACCTTGCCATTACCGGATCTAAAGGTGTATGATTCCAAGGGTCAGCCCGTTCGGATTTCCACCTTTTACGGCAAACCCATGGTGCTCAACGTCTGGGCCAGCTGGTGCGGACCTTGCAAGGCGGAGATGCCAGAATTTTTGCAGTTGGACCAAGAGATTGGTCAAGATGTAAACATCGTCATGGTCAACATGACGGGGGGCTTTGAGACCCGGGAGCAAAGCGATGCCTTCTTAAAGAGCCAGAAGCTGAACTTCCAAACCATGCTCTACGACAACGACCAGGATCTTGCGACCAAACTGGGGATCCAAAGCATTCCCACGACGATTTTTGTGGATGCCAAGGGTCAGGTCCATTTTTACCACACGGGAACCCTCTCTAAGGATCAAGTACGCGAGGTTCTTGGACGGATGAAGCAACAATGAATCCAGCCAACGACATCTTCCTTTTCATCGAAGGCATTCTTGCGTTCATCTCCCCATGCTTTTTGCCTATGATTCCAGTCTACTTGACCTACCTTGTGGGACAGGATCAGGAAACGACACAGATGAAGCTCTTGGTGCGCAACGCCCTGGGCTTTGTTTTGGGCTTTACCGTGGTGTTTGTGCTTTTGGGGATGACGGCTACGACCATCTCACGCTTCTTGATCCATCAACGACTGCTCATTGAGCGCATCGGCGGGGTGTTGCTGATTCTCTTTGGGCTCAATATGATGGGCAAGCTGAACATTCCCTTTTTAAATCGGGACTTTCGCAAAGCCCTGCCGCAGGCGAAGCGCGGCATGGCCTCGAGTTTTCTCTTTGGCGTGATCATCGCCTTTGGCTGGAGTCCTTGTCTTGGAGCCTTCCTCGGCGCCGCGCTGTTGCAGGCCTCTCAAGCCGACACCGTGCTTTTGGGCGGCTGGAAACTTTTGATCTTCAGCTTGGGGCTGGGGGTCCCGTTCTTCATTACGGCCCTTTTATTCCATCAGCTGACTCATGTGTTTGCGGCCATTAAACGCCACTACGGCGTCATCTCCCTCGTGTCGGGCCTCTTTTTGATCCTCATGGGTATTTTGATGGCCTTGGGTAAATTTTCCCTTTATACCAATATTTTTTATTAGTGAGAGCCTCTCCCGGGGCTCTCCAAAGGAGACAGTGCATTGCGTAATATCAAATTGTTCCTGATTCCTGCATTGGTGATCGGCCTTGCGGGATGCTCCCTTTTGCCACAAAAACCCGGCGGAGGGACCAACGGATCTTCCCGGATTCTAACGGCCGGGAGTCCATCGACGACCTTGGGCCCCAGCACCCCCGCCACTAAGGATGCAGCGGAAAAAGATCGTCAACTCTTAAAGCAGTACGAAAATCGGATGGTTCCTGGAACCCTCATCCAAGGCGTGGATGTGGCGGGGATGACTAAGGAGGAAGCCAAAGCGGCGGTGACCCAAAAGGTCATGGATCCTTTGAAGGATCGGAAGATCCTCTTTCGCTACAACAATGAGGATGATTACTTCAGCTATAAACGACTGAAGGTTCAGGTAAAGGAGTCGGTCTTTGAGGAAGCCTTGGCCAACGGGACCTCTAACAATCCCGCCGAGCGCCTGAAGTGGCTCAAAGAAGGGCGACCGTTGAATGTGCCCATTGTCTTAGATTATGACGCGGCCTATATTGACCAATTGGCCAAAGAGGTTCAAGGCGCTTCCGTTCAATCGGACCGTCTCCACATCGCCAAACGCGTAGACGGCCGCATCATCTTGCGGGACAACAATCAGCGTAAAGCCATCGATCTTGAGGCCTTTCGCAAGAAAGTGATCTCCGCCATGACCCTTAGCCCGCAGGATCCGGCGCGCTTTGAAGCCCCCATCAAAGAGGTGTCGGTGGGCATCGATCAAAACATGCTCGACCAAATCGACACCAGGCTTGTCAGTGTGACCACCGACTACAGCTGGTCGGTCGCGCCCCGTAAGTTCAATGTGAAGCTTGCGGCGGACCGCATTGACAACAGCCCGCTGTTGCCCGGGGATGAATTTTCTTTCAATCGGACCATCGGAGGGGCCGCATCCACAGCCAATGGCTTTGCTCAGTCCATGGTTTACTTCGGCACGGATTCGGTTCTTTCGGCCGGCGGAGGCGTCTGTCAGGTATCGTCCACGCTATACACCGCCTCGCTGCGCTTGGGGCTTTTGCCCACCCAGCGCTCCAATCACTCCCAGACCGTCGGCTACCTGCCCTTTGGCATGGATGCCACAATTTACGCTCCGGACATTGATTTTCGTTTTAAGAACACCTACGAAAAGCCGATTTTTATCACGACGTATGCCGATGGTGATGAACTGACCATCAACATCTATGGCCCTGAAGACCTTATGGGGGGGTACACCTATGAGTATGAGAGCGAAAAATATCGCACCTTCCCGTATAAAACCCGGGAGATTACCGATAGCTCCATTCCCAAGGGAGCCGTGGTTGCCGAAGCCGGTCACCCGAAAAACGGCTACGCCGTGCGCTTGCATAAGCTGACGCTGAAAAACGGATCCGTGGTGAAACGCGAAGTCCTCAACGACGACATCTACGATCCCGTGGATATCGTGCACCGCTTAGGAACGGGCGTGGGCAGCCAGATCGACCCCAAATGGGAAGAAGGCCGGGAAGTGATTAAATATCCTCCCCAGGACCCCACGAAACCGACGCCCCCACCGACGCCCACAAAACCCGAGACCAAACCTGTGACAAAACCCGTCACGAAACCTCAAACCAAGCCCATGACCAAGCCTGAGACCAAGCCCGTGACGAAGCCCGATAATGGGTCCAAACCCTAAGGAGCCACGGCGGTGAGGCCCCTTCGGGACCGTACGGTCCCGAACTATAAAAAACACCTTCTCTTTTTGCCCTCAAGCGGTGCAAGAAAGAGAAGGTGTTTTTTATTGGGTGAGATTTAAGCGCGCCTAAGAGGCTCGGTTATTGGTCAAACGGTTTTTTTACACCCCAAGAATTGAGAATCGCATGCGCTTCCTTGTGGGAAAGATCCTTCAGTTCAACGTCAGAGGAGTCCCCATAAAAGGCATTTTCATACGCAGAATCCGGTTCAGTGAGTTTCCATATCCGGTCAGAAGCACTCATATATTCCAAGGCATCTTGGCCCACACGCCACCGTATGAGGGTTCCGGTAGCAGGATCCTGGGAATAGTAGCCGATTTTCCCATATTTATAAGTTAGTGGGGCAAAATAAGTGGTATAAATTTCAGAGGATTCCTCGTCGGTTAAGGTGCCATCATCGATAATTTCAATCAATTCGTCCGATACGTCATAAAAATTGAGCTTCCCCTTGACTGGGAATGGGTTAACGAGACGTAGATTGGAAAGGTGCCACGCATACCAAGTCCCTTCTGGCATTTCATCCAGACAAGCCGCGTCCAAATCCTTCTTTGAGAGTGGGGTAACATCCTCCAAGGTGACAATACAAAGAGCGTAACCGGAGATGGTGCCGGGATACTTTGGGGAGGCACTGCTGCAGATCAATAAATCCCCACGAAATGCTGTGTTCCAGGTGCGGGCTTCCACTGTTTTTTCGCCCGTTTGAATCAGGGCTGCATAAGGATTTTGAACCGATAAAGCTTTCATTTGTTTCTCCTTTTGGTTTGTATTTTGTTCAGTCGAGGCACCCATTGGTAAGGGCATCGGGGCCCCGCAACCCCAGTGCGAATCCTTTGTTGGGGTTTTTTAATCAGTTCATCAAAGGACCGATGAGCGGGACGTTTTTTCAAAGGTCACAGCCGCTGAAGGATCCAAGAGCCCGTATCCAAGCGATGACGTAGTTCCAGGAAACGAAGGGCGCCCTGAACCTCTCCTTGACAACGGTAGGAATCGACGAAGGAAAGACCTTGTTGACTGCGCGTTCGAGCCTCAACGCCGCGGATAAAGATGGTGTGGTAAGCGCCATCTTCTCCGATCAGTCGAATGCGTAAAGGGAAAAGCACGCCGTCTTTTGAAAAAGAGGCCACCACTTCAATGGGTTTCAACAGAAGGTCCATTTTACTGCCTCCGGATGCTGGGAAAAGAATCCCCTTGAGTGATGATCTCTTTGCCGAAACGCTTTTTTAGGGTTTCCACCGTGAGCTGTGCTCGATCTTTTTTTAAGGAGGCCTGCCAGTCCGATAAACCCAATTGTTGCACCTCATTGGTGGTCAAGTGGCTGAAGCAGACGCCGATCTTTCGAAGGGGCACGCCGCGCCAGGCTTGTGTTAACAAGGTGTGGGCGATCCGGTGAAGTTCTTCCCAGCTGTCGGTGGGGTGGGGAAGCATTTTCTGATGGCTGCCTGAAACAAAGGCTGAGGTGGTGTAATGCACGTTGACGCAACCGGTTAAAAACGCTTCGCAGAGTAAGCGGCGGTGCAAGGGGAGTAGGAGGGTGTCCAGCACGCGGTGCGCTTTTTGGGGGTCTTGAACGTCCTCAGGCAACGTCATGCTGTGGCTCATTCCCTTCGCGTCCATGGTGCCTTCCACCACCACCGGTGCATCATCCAGGCCTCGGGCATAGCGATACAAAAGGTCGCCCATTTTGCCGAAGCGTTGGCGCAGAAAGGAGGCGTCGCAGGCCGCGAGATCGCCCACGGTCTGGATGTTGATGTTGTGCAGTTCCCGGGAGAGCACCGGGCCCACCATGAGTAGGCGGCTCACGGGCAGCGGGTGCAGTTTTTTTTTGATTTCGTCGGGGAAAAGAGTATGAATGCGATTGGGCTTTTCAAAATCCGACGCCATTTTGGCGCAGAGTTTATTTTCGCCGATGCCGATGTTTACGGTGAAGCCGCGGGAGGTTCGAACGTCAGCGGAAATGGTTTGGGCCAAAGCCACGGCCTGCTTTTTAGTGAGGGAGCCCATATCGAGGTAGCATTCATCAATGGAGGCTCGCTCAAGGATTGGCGAGTAGCGCAACAAGATCTCTACGAGGGCCGCGCTCTCGCGGCGGTAAATGTCGCGCTGCGGGGGCACAATCAAAAGGCCGGGACACTTTTTCAGTGCGGTGTAGAGCGATTCGCCGGTTTGGACGCCGCAGGCTTTAGCGCTGGGGGATTTGGCCAAAACGATGCCTCGGCGGCTTTTGGGGTCTCCGCCCACGGCAGAAGGGATTTGGCGCAGATCCCGGGTCAGACCTTGTTCTTTTTCCCAAATGGCATTCCAGGATAAATAGGCGGAATTGACATCTACATGGAAAATCAGGGATGTCATAGGACAGCCTCCCTTCACTTTTTCTTACCCTAATTATATCGAACGGATGTTTTGAAAACAAGATGAGACCAAGGGATCGACTAAAGATAGCTACGACCCTGAAGGGCGTAAAGTTCCTCAATACGGCTCAAAAAGGAGCGAACGCATTGCTCGTACTCGGCCGTGTGCTCATAATAACCTAAAAGGTGCGGGGAGTCGGGGGCGATGTAGATTTGGTTGTAGCCGGATTTGAAGCTGGCCAATAGGCGGCTCATCTTGGGCGCAACCAGTTCATCGCCCCCGGAATGGATGAAGAGAACGGGAACTTCCAGGGCTTGGATCTCCGTGAGGGGGGAAACATCGGCCAAGGAGAAGCCCGCCCGGCGCTTGACGATCTGATTGATGAGCATCAGCGCTTTTTGCGAGCGGGTCTTTAAGATGCGTTCCTCCAGACCCTGCATCACCATGGTGAGTTCCGAGAAGGAGGAGTCGGCAATGGCAAAGCTGATGCGCGGATCCTGGGAGAGGGTCATGAGGGAGGTGGCGGCCCCGGCGGATTCGCCGTGGAAGCCTAGAAAATGATGCGCACCGTAGCGCTCGAAGAGAAAATCCGCAGCCACCTTAAGGTCCCAGCGTTCAAAAAAGCCGTAGCTATAGGTGGGGCCTCCGGTTTGGCCATGGTAGCGAGCATCGCAAAGAAGCACATTGTAGCCCAGGGATTGATACATCCGAAGGAATTTATAGGAGGCCATGAGGTTTCGCCCTTCGCGGTGCAAAAGGATGACGCTTCGCTTCGCCCCCAAATCAAAGAGACGTCCCCGAATGTTGTAATTGTAATTGGAGCGCAGCATCACCGGCTCATAGGGGAGGCCCAAAAGCTCTTTAAATTCTTCAGGGGAGAGCTTCAGCCGTGTCTTGAGATCGTTGATGACGGTTTGGTCGTTGACCTTAGGGGGATGAATGATTCGGCTGGCGATGCGCCAAGCTCCGAGGAACACAACAAAGAGAATGAAGAGCAAAAGGAAAAGTACAATCAGCCAAAAGAGCTTTTTATCCACGGGGGTACGTCCTTTCCCGATGCCGTGCATCGGCGAGCGAAGCCATTCTAGGATTTAGTTTAAGTCTACACCAAGGGGTGCGGTTTGGGATATGAAGGAATTCCCCGATTTTAGAAATCTTAGTTAACAAATCAGGCAAAGTTGTTCGTAAGGCCCCTTTTCCCCTATAATGAGCGTAAGTCGATCCGGTGAATCGGGATACAACCCTTTAGGAGGAACAGTATGAAAAAAGACGACGGAATTGTCAAAAAAACGCAAGAAGTGATCAATGATAAAGTGGTTCCCGCTGCCAAGGAAGGCTTGGGGGCTGCCGGAGAGCTGCTCGGAAAAGGGGCAACCGTGGTGGGTGAGTTCCTAAAAGAAGCAGGAAGCAAGACCAAGGACCTGGTATCCCAGGCCGATGATGCCACAAAGGATTTTCGGGAGGACGCGGGAAAAACCGTGCATGCCGCCGCCGATAAAGTGGTTGAAACCAAAAATGATGCTTTTGATTTTTTCAAGCGAGGCTCCAGGGAAATGACGGAGAAAGCCCAGGGAACCGTGAAAAAAGCCCATAAAGAAGTGAAAAAGAACGCCGATGAGGCGGTGGATTTTGCCAAAACCAAAGGTCAACAGCTGACCCAGGGGAAAAAGAGCAACAAAAAAGTCGTTGCGGCCGTGGGGGTTGCCGTGGCTGCCGCCGCAGCCGCCGGGGCTTACGCCTTCTACCGCGCCCGTAAGGAACGCGATGAATCCGTAAAAGCCGAGTTCTCGGAGAAGATGAAAAAATGGAACGAGCTCGAAGGCGAAGAGCTGGTGATGGTCGACGAAGAAGACATCACCACCATGCACGTTCGGCCCTCAAAGATTTACCGCATCGGACAAAACGCGCAGCTTGGGGACGACATCATCGTTCAAATCGGCTGGGGCGATGAGGAGGCAAAAGACTTTAATCCCGATGACCTGGCCGATCCCGTCAATCCCTTGGAAGAATTTAGAAAAAAGGCCGGCAAGGCCGCAGACCTTGTGGTGGAGAAAACCCGGCAAGCCGCAGAGGTCGTCACGAGTAAAGCCAAGGAAGTGGCCGGCTCCGTCGGTGAAAAGGCATCGCAAGTCAAGGAGCGTGTGGAAGAGGAAGCATATGAGAGCGGCTTCACCGACGGGTCCTTGATGGAGGAGCTCAAGGAAGAGGCTTCGGCCAAGGTTGAGGCCGCCAAGGAATCGGCGGAACAGGTCGGAGAAACGATCCAAAAAGAAACCGACGCAATCAAGGAGGACTTAAAAGAAGCCACGGCCTCTTTGAACGACTCCGTGAAGGAAAACCACTTGATGGGCGAAGGCGACAAAGAGTTGGATTCAGCGGACGAAGTGGAACCCAAGAGCACCTTCCATCCGGCAGCACGCCGGGAGGTGCGCCCAGAGGAGTCTCATGATCTTCCATGGGAAGAGGATGAATCCCTCCTGATGAAGAAAACCGAAGACGTCCGAAAATTGGCCGCCGACGGCATTCAAGCCATCAAAGAAAAGCTGGGCGGCATGAAACGCTCCGTCAGCGATCGGCAAAAGGCCGAAGAGAATGATTCCAGAGAAGAAGAGGCCCTGGCCTTTGTGGAGGAATTCAACGTAACCATCCACAACCGCGGCAACAAGGATTACTTCTTCAGCCCCATGCTCATTCAGCGGTACAATTCCAGCCGCAGAACCACTCGGCCCGTGCCCGGACACGAAAAAGGAACCACCCTTTCGCAGCGTCTGATCAAGCCCGGGGAAACCTATACGGGGCGCATCGCCGTCAAGAAGACCCTGGAGGATGACGCCCTCATTATGTTCGAAGACATGCTGATGCAAAATTCCGTGGCCATCCTTTTAGAAGAGGACGTCAACGACTCCTTCCTCTACGATGAATCCATGGATCTGCGGGATGATCTGCTCTTTGAGGATTCCGAGGACCTTGACGAATTGGACTTCGAGGGAGACGACCTCGTGGTGGATGAGGCCGAGGAATTGGATTTGGAGCTGGAAGAGGAGGAAAAGCACCCTCAAAAGGAAACCGAGGAGAAGGCTTCGAGGGAGTCTAAGGGCGAAAAAAAAGCATAAGACGTTAAAAATCAAAAAAATAATCCGGCAGAGCTTTCGCATCGAATCGCATCGATGCTTGAGAAGTTGCCATCGATGACGCAACGAGCAGGGAGGCTTTTATCAGGAAGAGACTCCCTGCTCTTACCTCGTCATAGCTCTCTGGCAGTGCATCCAGAGGATTGGAGGGAAACATGTCCATAGAAGAACAAGTTCAGCGAGCCCGAGAGCGAGCTCAAAGCGGCATGCCCAAACGACACATGGTGCGTCGGAACGCCCTGCTGCGTCTAAAGAAAAACCTTCGACTCGAGCAAAAGGCTTTGGAGGAGGCTTTGTATGAGGACTTGGGCAAAAGCGCCATGGAAGCGTCCTTAACGGAATTGGCCATGGTGTATTTGGAAATCGATCATGCCTTGCGCCGAGGAGCCGCCTGGGCGGCGCCCAAATCCATGGGTCGAAGCCTGCTGCTGGGCGGCTCCAGCCAGTGGCTCCTCAAGGAGCCCTATGGGCTGGTGCTGATCCTCGTGCCCTTTAATTACCCCGTGGGGCTGGCTCTTGCACCCCTGGTATCTGCGGTGGCTTCGGGCAATGCCGCCGTCGTGAAAACCAGCAGCCTGACGCCCCATGTCAGTCAGGTCTTGGCGCGCCTCATCGAGGCGTCCTTTGCTCCGGGCCACGTCACCTTGATTGCAGGAGGTGAGGGGGTGAACGATGCGCTTTTAGCCCAGCGCTTTGATAAGATTCTCTTCACCGGCAGTGCCCTGACGGCAAAAAAAATCATGGCCAAGGCTAGTGAGACCTTAACGCCGGTGATTTTGGAGCTGGGGGGCAAAAGCCCCGCCATTGTCCTAAAAGACGCGGACCTCACCCGAGCGGCAAAAAAGATCGTCTGGGGCAAATTCACCAACGCCGGACAAACCTGCATCGCTCCAGATCATGTGCTGGTGCATGAAACGCGTCGTGAGGCGCTGGTGGAAGCGATGATAAAGGCCATTCAGGAATTTTATGGCAAGGATCCCCATATCTCCAAGGACTTTGGCCGCATCATCTCCAGGGAGGCAACGGATCGACTCATGGGGTATTTGGATGAGGCGACGCCCATTCTTTATGGCGGCGGCGCTGTGCGTAGCGAAAAATACATGGAGCCCACCCTCGTGGGGGAGGTGCCTTCGGATCATCCTCTGCGCCATGAGGAGATCTTTGGACCCATATTGCCCATCTGGACCTACAAGGACATCAACCAGTGCATTGCTCAGCAAAACCAGCGCGAAAAACCCCTGGCTCTTTATGTGTTCAGTAAAAATATGGAGCTCGCGCAAAAGGTTATGGAGCGCATTCCTGCGGGGGGCGGCTGCTTGAACGACTGTTTGGTTCATGCCGGCGCCAAGGATCTGCCCTTTGGTGGCGTGGGGTACTCGGGTATGGGGCGCTACCATGGGGCTTTCGGATTCCAGGCCTTTACCCATGAAAAAGGGGTGGTTCGCTCTTCGCCGCATCGGGTGCTGTCCGTGATGCTGCCGCCCTACAGCAAATGGAAGGAAGTGGTTTTAAAGCGATTGCTGCCATAAGGGGCACCCATTATCTAAAATTTATCAATTTTGAGGCGCAGGGGGCCTCTTGGTTCTTAAAGAACTTCTAGAACAGGATTTACTGCAAAAGAAAAAGGAAAACGCCAAGAAAACCTGCATTTTCTGCAATGAGGATCCCTTGAACTCATAGGCCGCTTTGATAAGATGAAGGTAGATTCAAACAAACCATCATCGAGGTGAAACGATATGTCTATCAAGGGATTTTCAGCGGCCACTTGCGTACTGGCTCTTGTAGCCCTCGCCGCAGCGGCTTTCTTAGGAATCGATTGGATCGGCTTCCCGCTGATGCTCATTGCCGCCATTGCTGCGTGGGCCATCTGGGGCGTCCACGATGCCTGGAAAGAAGAAACTCATTCTATGCACGAAATGCATCGAACCCCCCATCAAGCCAACGCTTAATAAAAGATCTAGGAGTTTTTTCTTGCCCTATGAGGTCTTGGCCAGTCGGCCGACCTCAAGGGCTTTTTTTATAAAGCAAGATTTCTTGCAAAAAAGAGGAAAACGGTACGGATTTTATGCAACAGGCGCCCGCAGACCGGGCGTCTTTTTCTTGACAAAAACAGCGGCTCGGGCGTATGATCAAGAAAAAAAGGACCCCACCCAGGGGGGGGAGGTACTGCCGTGACGAATGAACCCATTGCCATGAATCCTGAGCGAAAACAAGCGCTCACCCACTTAAAAACTGCCCGCGGTCAATTGGACGGCATCATCCGTATGGTCGAGCAGGGGCGCTACTGCGTGGACATCGCCCACCAAATCATGGCGTCCCAAGCGCTCCTTAAAAAAGCGCAGAAGTTGATTTTGATGCAACACCTCTCGCACTGCGTGGCTTCTGCGGTGGAGAATGAGGATCCCAACGAGCGTAGCGAGAAACTCAATGAAATGAAGGATTTGATCCGCCAATTGATGGAGGTGAAATAGCATTTGATGAAGAAAACATATAACGTGGAGGGAATGGAGTGCGTCGCCTGCGCCCAATCCATCGAACGAGCCTTAGCAAAAAAAGAGGGCGTGATAAAGGCGGTGGTCAACTACAGCAACAATAAGCTCTACGTGACGTGGAACCCAGAGCTCCTCTCGGCCAAGGATCTTGAAGATCTCGTGAAAAAGGGGGGCTTTACGTTGACGTGCGAGGACTCTTCGGGGGAGCAGGAGACGCTTCGAGGACCCAGGGAGCCCCTTCACAAGGAGTTTTTGGTCCAAGGAATGGAGTGCGTCGCTTGCGCGCAATCCATTGAACGGGTCCTTAGCCGTCGAGATGGGGTGGAAAAAGCCGTGGTCAATTACGCCACGGGCAAGCTCTACCTCACCTACGACCCCAGCCGCATCAAGACGGATGAAGTGATGAGCCAGGTGGCGAAGCTCGGCTTTACTCTTCAAGAAGTGGTGAAAAAAGAGGGCCTAAGGCCCGTGAAGAATCCCTATGGGCGTCGCCTTTTCTGGTCTGCCGTCTTTACCGTGCCGCTTTTGATTCTCGCCATGGGTCCGATGCTGGGCATGCCCTTGCCCAAGGGGCTCTCCATGGACCATTCGCCCTTGACCTTTGGCATCGTCCAGCTGCTGCTGACGCTTCCGGTGCTCTTCATCGGGCGTCGCTTTTATGTTTCAGGCTTTGCCAATTTATTTCGCGGGCACCCCAACATGGATACCCTCATCGCCCTAGGGACCAGCGCCTCCTTCCTCTTCTCGCTTTCCCGCTTTCCAAGCCTTGCCCAAGGGTCGCACCATGCGGCTCACGAGTTGTACTTTGAGTCCGCGGTGGTGATTTTAACCTTGATTACTCTGGGAAAATACCTAGAGAACATCTCCAAGGGTCGCACCAGTGACGCCATTCGAAAGCTCACCAATCTTCGCCCCGAGCGAGCGTTGCTCGTACGGGGGGATGAGGTTCTGGAGGTGCCCGTAGAAGATTTGGTTCAAGGGGATTTGATTTTACTAAAGCCCGGAGCCTCCGCGCCAGCAGACGGCGTGGTGGAATCAGGATCGAACTTCATGGATGAAGCCATGCTCACGGGAGAATCCCTCCCAGTGGCGAAAAACGCCGGCGATCTCATCTACACCGCCACCCTATCCAGCGGCGGAACCATTCGGTATCGGGCCACCAAGGTGGGGCAGGAGACGGCGCTTTCGGCCATCATCCGACTGGTGGAGGATGCCCAAGCCACCAAAGCGCCCATTGCACGCCTGGCGGACATCATCTCCGGCTACTTTGTGCCTGTGGTGATGAGCCTTGCCGTCCTTGCGGCCCTATTCTGGCTTTTGATGGGCAAGGAGGCCGCCTTTGCCTTGACCATTTTGGTTTCCGTACTGGTCATCGCCTGCCCCTGCGCCTTGGGTCTTGCCACCCCCACTGCCATTATGGTGGGGACGGGCAAAGGAGCCGAGCACGGCATTCTCATCAAATCTGGCGAAGCCTTGGAGCAGGCCCACAAAATTAATGCGCTGATCTTTGATAAAACCGGAACGTTGACTCAAGGAAAACCTGTGGTGACCCAGGTACTCCCGGCCCAGGGCGCCAGCGTTTCTGAAAAGGACCTTCTGCGTTACGTCGCAAGCCTTGAAGATCACTCCGAGCACCCTTTGGGTCGCGCCATCGTTGCAGCGGCGCAGCAACAAGGGGAACCCTTACATCACGTGGAGAATTTTCAAACCCTCACGGGACGTGGCCTTCTTGGAAGGATTCATGGGGAAGGCTTCGCCATCGGGAACGATAAAATGGTGCAAGAGCGCAGCGCGCTGATTCCCCAAGAATTAGGCGAAGAGGCCCAGGCGCTGGCCGAAGACGGAAAAACCCCCATGTATGTGTTGCGGGAGAATCGAATCATCGGCCTCATCGCTGTGGCAGATACCGTCAAACCTTCGGCCAAGAGCGCCATTGAGCACTTGAACGCCATGGGTATTCGCACCATTATGGTTACGGGGGACAACGAGCGCACGGCCAAGGCCATTGCTAGATCGCTCAATATTTCAGAGGTCGTCTCCGAGGTGCTGCCTGAGGATAAGATCGAAAAGGTGGGGGCGCTCAAAAAAGAAGGCTATCTCACGGCCATGGTGGGCGACGGCATCAACGATGCGCCGGCCTTGGCGGCGGCCCATGTTGGCATCGCCATTGGCTCGGGCACAGACGTCGCCATGGAATCTGCAGACGTCGTTTTGATGCATGAGGATCTCTTGGACGTGCCCCGGGCCATTGATTTATCCCGAAAGACCTTGCGAAACATCAAGCAGAATCTCTTTTGGGCCTTCATCTACAACATTGTCGGCATCCCCATCGCCATGGGACTATTGTATTGGCTGACGAAAAACCCGGCCCTTTTGCTCAATCCCATGTTTGCGGCAGCCGCCATGAGTTTATCTTCAGTGAGCGTCTTAACCAATGCGCTACGCCTGCGCGCCTGGAAGCCCTTCCAGGCGCCGGCCCAAGAACCTTCAAAAAAAGGGGAATAGGCAACGACAAGCAATTCAATCCACTCAACGAGAAAAGGAGAATCCATATGAACGTAAAAATTGAAGGTATGATGTGTGAAGGATGCGCCAAAAGAGTTCGCCAGGCGCTCGCTTCGGTCCCAGGCGTTGAATCCTCAAAGATCTGTGTAGCGGAAGGGTTGGCCCTTATTCAGGGAAGTCCATCCGAAAACGCGGTCCGGGAGGCCATCGAGGGCATCGGCTATGAGGTCTTGGGCATCGAAGGCTAGCATTTGGCGCCAAGTAGAACGGGTAAAGAGGCTGCAGTGCGCTTCGGGCGTTTCAAAAGACGGACTAAAGTGCATGGTTCGTGAGCCGAACGAGGACCAAAGAATTAAAGAACAATAAAAAGAAAGGCCCGCCGCCGCCAAACCGCTTCCTATGAGGAGACATTGGCGTTGGTGGGCCTTTCTTTGCGGGCCTCTAGGAGAAGAGTAGGAGGTTTTACAGGGCTTGTGGGGGCAGGGAATCTGTAAAGATGGGTTGGAGGCCTTTATGACCAAGGGCGACCACCATTTCCGCCACGGAGCGCTCATCCGCAGTCACAAACTGCTCTTCGCCCAAGGAGGCTTCGCGCTCCTGGGCCTTTTTTTCATCGGTGCTGTGACCGCCGATGTCGGTGCGTACGCCGGCCGAGACCTTCGTAACGGCGAGGCCCATCAGGGCATCGCGAAAAATCGGGCGTTCCCTAGAGGAGAGGGTGATGCCGGCATAAGGCAAAAAGAGGCGATCGGCGAGGAGAATCTGAAGGAGCATCCGCTCCGTCAGGGGATGAGGAATCAGCGCCTCTTGTCCTTTCAAGGGACGAATTCTAGGACAAGAGAGGCTGATTTCGCTTTGGGGGTACCGCTCTTGCAGCCCTTGGGCATGGAGGCCCACAGCCAGAGCATCCGCCATGGGATCGGCTAAGCCCAGTAAGGCACCGAATCCGACCGCAGGAATGCCGGCGCGCAGGGCTCGCTCTTGAGTGTGGAAGCGGTAGGGAAAGCAGCGCTTGGCGCCGTAGGGGTGCATTTTTTGGTAGCGCGATGGCTGGTAGGTCTCTTGAAATACCGTGATGGAAGTGACGCCCAGTGCCGCCAAGGCGGCGTAGTCGGCACAATTCATGGGATAGACTTCCAGGCCAATGGTGGGAAAGTAGTTTCGGGCGAGTTTCACCGCTTCCGCAAGGTAGGGGAGGCCCACTTTGTCAGGGCTTTCTCCGGTTAACAGAAGAATTTCCTCCAGGCCGCTTTGGGCAATGGCTTCCATTTCCCGTTTCATCTGTGTTGGCTCAAGGCAAGCTCGGGCAATGGAGCGGTGGCGGCCAAAGCCGCAATAGACACAGCCGTTCTCACAGTAGTTGGATAAATAAAGAGGGGTGAACAGGTGAACGCCGTTGCCGTGGTATTGGCGGGTGAGGCGCTGGGCCTTTTGCGCCATCTCTTCTAAAAAAGGGATGGCGGCCGGGGAGAGCAGCGCGGCAAAGTCTTCCGGTGAAAGGGTCTCTTTTTGGAGCGCCGCGAGGACGTCTTCGCGCTGGTAGGTCGTCTTCGTCAAATCCGCCACACGGGCCAAAAGATCCGTGAGGGGGGCTCGGGGCAACTCTTCCATGTCCTCCTGGTGCGTCCAGATGTCGCAGGGTTTATTCATGACGTGGGGTCTCCTCGTACAAAAAATCCGTCAGGGGCGAGGAACTCTCGCCGCCTTGAGAAAGAATGCGTCCTGGGCCGGCCAAATGGGCCAGGCGTCCAGCTTGAACGGCCAAGGCGAAGGCCTCAGCCATACGGGGGATGTCCTGAGCGGTGGCAATGGCGGTGTTGCACATCACCGCATCCATGCCCAGCTCCATGGCCTCTGCCGCTTGCGAGGGGCGACCGATGCCCGCATCGACAATAATGGGCACCGAGAAGGCTGCGCGCAGCGCGAGGAGCTGTTCTCTAGTTTCTAAGCCTCGATTGGATCCGATGGGTGCAGCCAAGGGCATCAAGCAGATGGCCCCAGCCTCCAGTAGGGCGTGGGCATCCGCTACATCAGGCATCATGTAAGGCATGACGCTGAAGCCATCCTCCGAGAGAAGACGTGTTGCGCGAATGGTTTCCGCATTGTCGGGCAGGAGGGTTCGGGTGTCCCCGATGAGCTCCAGTTTGATCAAATCGCCGCAGCCCAGCGCCCGACTCAGTCGGGCAATGCGTAGGGCCTCTTCAGCGCAGCGGGCTCCTGAGGTGTTGGGCAGGCGGGTGATGTGTTTTGGGATGTAGTCCAAAATATTTTCCTGAGCCCCGTGGGCGCGTCGCAGCGCCAAGGTGACGATCTCCACATCCGCCCGGTCAATGCAGGCACGGATCAGCGCTAAGGAGGACTTTCCCGAGCCGAGAATGAGGCGGGAGGTAAAGCGGTGCTTGCCTAGGATTAGGGGATCATTGTCTGGGGTGGGGGTTGTTGGGTTCATGACATGGGCCTCCTTGCATGAATTCGTTGGGGTCTTGCGTTGGGGCATCGACGGGCAGGCCAAGAAGCAGCTGCAGGGCACAAAGGGCTTGGGCCGCAGCGCAGGCTTGCACCCTCGGAGCATAAAGCGCTGCGTTTGGCGAAAGGTGGGAAACACCGTCGCCACAAAGGATCCAGCGGGGTCCCTTTTGGTGCACACGCAACTGGTTGAAGCTGGAGAGTCCGGCCATTCCGCTGGCGCTGATAAGGGGCGGCCCCTCCTGTGATAAGATCGTTTGCGCGATCCAGGCTTTGGTTTTCGCCTCATCCACGGCCTCAATGATGAGATCCACCCGGTCGAGGAGCCCCTCGAGCGCTCTGGGGGTTACCGAAGGGCAAAGCGTTAAGTCGCAGTCTGGATTTAGGGCCAAGAGCTCCTGGCTCAGCGCTTGGGTTTTCAGTTTGCCCACCGCCGCCCAACCGTAGCTTTGGCGGTGAAGATTCGTTTCATCCACCCGATCGGAGTCCGCCAGATAAAGGATGCGTACCCCTGAGCGCACAAGGGAGAGGGCGATGTGAGAGCCAAGGCCTCCAAGGCCGACGATCAGCACGCGAGAGCGGGCCAGGCGGGAAGCTGCTTTTCGAGGAATGCGCTGAAGGAGCCCTTGATAAAAGGGGGTGTTGAAAAGGCTCGCCAAGGCATCGCAATCATTAACCGCCGCCGACAAAGCTCACCACCTCCAAAACATCTTGCGCCAAGAGGACTTCTTCCTCCAGCTCCTGGTCTTTTAAAATCCGTCCGTTCTTTTCCACCACGATGACGGAGCGATCGTACCCTTGCTCTTGCAAAAACTGTAAGAGCGGCAGGGGGCTTGCCAAGGGATACGCGACACCATTGCATTTCATAAACACGTCACCTCCAAAACAAAAAAAGCACACGAAGGACCTACACCCGTGGTGGTGTACCCCTTCGTGTGCTTCACACTCTGTCCTCAACTTTAACATAGACTGGGCGCCCATTCAACCGAGCGGATGAAAAAAACCAAGGATTTTGAACGGTTCCCAAGAGTTTTGGGAGAAACGTTCAAAATAAGGGCCCTCCTAAACGGATCTTGCCGGTTGGCAAAGGAATTGCATCCAGAGCAATCGATCCGGGTATTTTTGCCCGTATGATGGGATCTTAAAGGGAAAATAACTTGTTCTTTCGCGCAACCAGAACAAGCCCGGTGCTTTTGTCAAAGGGTTGGCTCCTTCTTTGCCGGGGTTATTTGCTTTTGTAGGCTTGGGAGCTGGCTTATTTAGGCTCCTTTGGGATGCTGAGCCGAAGATCCACCTCTTCGGGTTGAGGCGCACAAGGCCCAGCTTCTTCCCCATGCGCTAACACGCAAAAGAAGGGAGGTCCATGAGCCCAGTTCCGTTGAACCAAATGTGGATCCGGGCGTTGGTCTGGTGGGTCATGCGCGCGAGCTTGGGCGGGCTTAGTGAGTCAAAGACGCTCCCCTTGGGGCCACCATCGGCCAGGCCATTCTCTGATTTTGAGGTTTTCTCATAGTACGTGCCCTGTCGGGGGCGCTTAATGGCATGTAATATGAACATTAGGGCAAGAGTTTTGGTGTACCGAAAAGATTGTTAAACGAGAAACGAAGTGTTATAATGAGCCCGAAAAAGACCTGAGCCCAAAGAAAAAGGGGAGCGCCCCTTGGTTCTGCGGAGAAGGTTTCAAGGGGATGTTCAGGGGAACCGGTCTTTTTAAAAGACTGGTTTTTTGCATTAAGGAGGAGGAAAATGAGTCAGCGTATCGCAACGCTTTCGATTCTTGTGGCGGATCCCGAAGGGGCAAAAGCCGTCAATCAGTTGCTCCATGAGGCGGCTCCGGCCGTGTTGGGGCGCATGGGATTGCCTCGGGTGGCGCCGGGCCTATCGGTGATTTGTGTGGTCTTGGCGGCGCCCCAAGAAGCGATTGCCACCTTGTCCGGACGCTTGGGTCAGCTCAGCGGGGTTAGCGTCACGGCATGTTATGCAAAGAAGGTGTTTGATGAACCCCTTCGATGATCTGTTGGCGGGGCGCCCCTTGACCAGAGCAGGGTTTCTGACGCTCCTTCAAGGGCGAAAGCAAGAGTCTGTTCGACTGCGGCAGGAGGCCGGGGCTCGCGCTCGGGCGGTATTTGGCTCAAAGGTGTACCTTCGGGCCCTTCTGGAGATATCAAGCTACTGCAAAAGGAATTGCTATTACTGCGGTCTGCGCTGCGACAATGCTCAGGCGCGTCGCTACCGTCTCACGAAGGATGAGATCCTTTCCCGAGCGAAATTCGCCTACGATCTGGGCTTTCGTACGGTGGTCCTGCAGGGTGGGGAGGATCCGGCGCTCACCGATGCCTTCTTGACGGACCTATTGAGCGAACTTCGCCCCTTGGTGCCCGACGCGGCGATCACCCTGAGCCTTGGGGAACGTTCGCCCTCTTCCTATGAAGCGCTTTATGCGGCGGGTGCGCGGCGCTATCTTTTGCGCCATGAGACCCGGGATCCAGAGCACTACCAAAGGCTTCATCCCAAGGCGCAGCGCATCGAGTCGCGCCTGGAGTGCCTGCGTACCTTAAAGACCATCGGCTACCAAACGGGAGCGGGGATGATGGTGGGGAGCCCCGGACAGACCTTGGCGCACTTAGCCTTGGATCTGGCCTTTCTCCAAGAGCTTCGCCCCGAGATGGTGGGCATCGGGCCCTTCATCGCGCACCCACAGACTCCCTTGGCTGATTATGCCAATGGGTCGTTGGATTTGACGCTAGACCTCATTGCCATCACCCGGCTATTATTGCCTTATGCGCTGATTCCTTCCACCACTGCCGTTGCCACCCTTGATGAGGCGGCGCGCTTTTCGGCCCTGCAAGCCGGCGCGAACGTCCTGATGCCCAACGCTTCCTACGAAGAGCATAAAGCGGATTATAACATCTATCCTGGTAAAAAAGCCCAGGCACTGGAAGGAACCGATTCCCTAGAAGCCCTGGAGGCCGCCTTAACGCGGATCGGGGTTCATTCATCCATGGAAAGAGGCGATTATCATGACCACGTATAACCCCCAAAGCCGGAAGGCGGAGGAATTTATTCATCACGGAGAGATCCTGGCATCCATTGAAGCGGCCAAAGTAGAGCACGCACCGCAGGTGTATCAGGCGCTGATCGAAAAAGCCGGCGCCTGCAAAGGCTTAAGTCATCGGGAGGCACTGGTGCTCTTGCATGCGTCCCAGCCTTGGGTGCGGGAGGCGGTTTTTCAAAAAGCCAAGGAAATCAAGGAGCGCTTCTACGGCAAACGCATCGTGCTTTTTGCTCCCCTGTATCTCTCCAACTACTGCATCAACGGCTGCGTGTATTGTCCCTACCATGCTAAAAATAAAGTTATTGAGCGAAAAAAACTGACGCTGGACGAGGTTCGGGCGGAGGCCGTAGCGTTAATGGATCTTGGGCACAAGCGGTTGGCCTTGGAAATGGGGGAGGACCCGGTACAAAACACCATGGAGTATCTTTTGGATTGCATCCAAGCCATTTACGACATCCGTCACAAAAATGGGGTGATCCGCCGGGTCAATGTGAATATTGCCGCCACCACCGTGGAAAACTACCGTAAGCTTCATGAGGCCGGCATCGGAACCTACATCCTCTTTCAGGAAACCTATCACAAGGAGAACTATGAAGCCCTGCATCCCACGGGCCCCAAATCGGACTATGCCTACCATACACAAGCCATGGATCGTGCCATGGCGGGTGGTATTGATGATGTGGGCTGCGGGGTTCTGTTCGGTTTAAAGGATTATGATTATGAGTTGGCCGGCCTTTTGATGCACGCAGAGCATTTGGAGGCGGTGTACCATGTGGGCCCCCATACCTTGAGCGTTCCAAGAATCTGCCCGGCTCAGGACGTCTCGGTGTCAGATTTTGCCAACGCCTTGAGCGATGATCTTTTCGAATACATCGTGGCGCTTTTACGAATCAGCGTGCCGTATGCGGGCATCATCGTCTCCACCCGAGAGAGCCAAGAAAGCCGGGAGCGGGCCCTGGAGGTGGGCGTCAGCCAGATCAGCGGGGGATCCAAGACCACCGTGGGCGGCTATGCACACCCAGAGGCGGCGAATGAGTCCGCGCAGTTTGACATCAGCGACCAGCGTTCCTTGGATGAGATTGTCCATTGGCTGCTGGCGCGCGAGCACATTCCGAGCTTTTGCACTGCGTGTTATCGACAGGGCCGTACGGGGGACCGATTTATGCAGCTCGTCAAATCGGGCAAGATTGGCAACATCTGCGGGTCCAATGCCTTGATGACCTTAAAGGAGTACCTTGAGGATTACGCCTCGCAGCCCACACGGACCCTGGGGATGGCCGTCATCGACAAGGAACTTCAAGCGATGAATGGGTCGCCGTTGGCCCAAACGCTGAAAAAAAATCTAAAGGAAATTGAAGGAGGCCGCAGGGATCTGCGCTTTTAAAAGCACTCCGTTGCTGGGTCTCAAAAAGGAGCCGCATGATGGAAAAAACCCCTTCGGGTCTTCGGGCCCACATCGGATTTCTGGGCAGAACCAACGCCGGGAAATCCGCCCTGGTCAACGCATTGGCCGGCATTGAAGCCTCCTTGGTTTCGCCGCAGCCCGGCACCACCACCGATCCTGTACGCATCCCCATGGAATTTCCAGATCTGGGGGCGGTAACACTATTGGACACGGCGGGCTTGTTGGATGACACGCCCTTGGGGACGCTGCGGGAGGAGCGCACGCGGCAAGCGCTGCGCGAGCTGGATTTGGCGGTGATGTTGCTGACGTCTGCGGATTGGGCTAAGGAGGGAGAAATGGTCCAGCTGCTTCAAAAGGAGAACATCCCTTGTCTTTTTGTGGTGCCGCAGATGGACCTTCGCTCGCCCGCGCCCCTTTTGGCCAAGATCCGGGCTGAATTCCATGCCGAAGCAGTCCCTGTGAGCATTTACGACCCGGCATCCTTGGCGGCGCTTCGCGAGCGGATTCGAGAGTTTCTTCGGCCCGAGGAGCGCTGGATCACCAAGGGGATCGCCTCCGCCGACGATCTTGTGGTTCTCGTGATGCCTCAAGATGCCTCAGCCCCCAAGGGTCGGCTGATTTTGCCGCAGGTCCAGACGCTTCGGGAATTGTTGGACCGAGGAATCCCTGCGCTCTGCGTGACGCCACAGACCCTCATCAAGACTCTTGAGGCCCTGCGGGAGCCTCCGGAGGTGATCATCACGGACTCTCAGTGCTTTAACCAAGTCGCCCCTTTGGTTCCTTCAGGAACCAAGCTGACGAGCTTTAGCATTCTCTTTGCATCTTACAAGGGAGACGCCCAGGAACTCGCTCGTGGCGCCCGCATCCTCGCCACGTTAAAGGAATCCTCCCGCGTGCTCATTGCTGAAGCCTGCACCCATGCCCCCAAGGAAGAGGACATCGGCACCGTCAAGATCCCCGCGCTCCTTCGACAGCGCATCGGGTCGGGGCTCACCATCGATCACGTTCGGGGCAGCCAATGGCCGCACCCCTTGGAAGACTATGACCTTATCATCCAGTGCGGCAGCTGCATGTTCAACCGCGCTCATGTGCTTCACCGCATCCAGGAGGCTCGGCGGGCAAAGGTGCCCATCACCAACTACGGCATGGCGTTGGCTTACCTCACGGGCATCCTCGATCGGGTGGATTTGGGCGAGGGCACGGTGCCTCTCCCCGACGAAAAAGCATGAAAAAAAGCTCCCGGAGTGAAAAGAGCCCAAGGGCTGTTTACTCCGGGAGCGTTTGTCTTTTGGCGAAGGGTGGTTCGGTTTCTTCGATCCGATGCTGCAGCCTTTAAGGCCGGTAGAAGGCATGGTGGGCCGCGCCGCTGAGTTCCTGTTCTGATGCCGCGGGGGCAATGTTCGCCTCTGCCTTCACTGGGGAATCCTGGGCGCGTTCTTGCAACGCGACGTAGGAGTACGCCATGCCCATAAAGACGCACCCCCCGATGATGTTGCCGACGGTGGAAAAGAAAATATTGTAAGCAGCGCCCCAAAGGGAGAGGGCGCCACCGCTGCCTTGGATCATCAGCGCCACCGCATGGGTCCCCATGTTGGCGATGCAGTGCTCAAAGCCTGGGGTGATGAAGGCGAAGAGGCACCAAAAAATCATGATGAGTTTTCCAGATTCGGATTTCATATGGAAGTTGGTCCATACGCTGGCGCATACTAGGACGTTGCAAAGCACTCCACGGAAGATGAGGTCGGAGGCGGGCAAAGAGCTTTTGATGGTCGCGGCCTTTATAAAGAAATCACCCGTGGCGCCTTGGGCGAGGCCCGTGCCCACAAAGAGCCAACCGAGAAGAAGGCTCCCTAGAAGGTTGCCAAGATAGCAAAGGACCAAAAGCTTAGCGCATCCCCTAAGAGAGACCTTGCGCAGGAGGTATCCGGTACTCATGATGAAGAGGTTTCCGGTGAACAGTTCACTGCCTGCGAAAATAACCAAGGACAATCCGCTGGCAAAACTCAGCCCCATGACCAAAGGTCCAAACGTCGAGCCAGCGGTTTGAAAAAGGCCGCCCAAGGTGAAGGTTAAAACGGTGGCAAATCCGATGAAGAGGCCGGCCATTGCAGAGAGCACCAGAAAAGCTCCCGGGGCGTGCTCCATGCGATGGAGGCGGCTGGCTGCAGAGTCTGAAACTTTTTGAATGGATTCTTGATACATATGACGGCTCCTCTCTTGGATGGTCCTTGGTTGGGCGGCACTTTTGCAAAATCCAGTGATGTTACGAAAATGGTACCATGGAGCGAGATGAAAAGAAAACGAGAGGCAATCGAAAAACGAGAAAGGATTGCTAATTTTATGACAAATTCATTGTATAAGTAATACATATTATAGTTGGGATAGTTTAGAAGGCAATTGAGTCTTGCTATCAATTCTTCAATGACCCTTTTGGACCTTTTTTGGAAGAAAAAGCTAAAGATAGCTTAAGTTCAGCCAACAAAACGGGCGGCCTTACAGAACTATTGGTGGCGTGTCGTTGTAAAACTCATCCCGATAGATTTAAGAGGGATATATAAAAAATAAGATAAAAAAATATCAATACATTTCCGATCGTTCATAAAGTTTCACAAATAAGAAGGGATGAGGACAATTTTTAGCGACGCAAGGGAACAAGGCAAAGATGCTACGAAATGACGAAGATTTAAGGGAATTTTTAACAAGGAGTGGAGCTTGGGACTTTGGAAAATTGTCTCTGAGAGCGGGTTTGCTGAAAAAAGAGATAAGTTTAAGAAAAAAGAGAATGATGATTAAAAAAGAAAAAATAAACAAATAAAATAAAAGTCGCTACAAAGTGTAAACTGAGAGAGGACGATTTTAGGGATCTGCCCAGGGTGTTTTGGCGAAATAAAGACCGGAGGAATTTCGGTTTCCTCCGGCAAGAGATGGATCTATTCGGTGAGGTCGTCGGGGTCTGGCAATTCAATCTTATACCCTTTGCCCCAGATGGTGATGACCATGTGGCGATAGTCGCCTAATTTATTGCGCAGGCTTTTCACATGCGTATCAATGGTGCGTGAGTCGCCCAGGAAATCGTACTCCCATACTCTTTGCAAGAGTTGTTCCCGGCTGTAGTGATTTCCGGAATTGATCAAAAGAAAGACCAAAAGATCGAATTCTTTTGGGGTGAGTTTCATATCCTTGCCGTCAATACGTAGCTTCTTGGCCAAGTAATCAATCTCCATGCCTTCCAAGCGAAAGAAGCGGCCGTTGTCGCTGGTTCCATAGTGGTGCACGCGATGGAGATTAACCCGCCGAGCAATTTGATCGGGGCTTTTCAGGTCGCCGAGCTGGTGAATGAAGGCGAATTGATCCAGGTTCGGGATTTCCTTGCAATCACCGTATACCAAGATGGGACTCATGGAGAGACCACCAAATCGTCCAAGAAAATTGGGTTCTAAAATAAAGGGAATGTTGGCGCTCACGAGGTAAATGGAAATGGGTTCCCGTTCACTGAGTTCAATGGCTTCAATTCCGTTGTCTGCCTCATACACTTTGTAGGTGTTTTTGAGGACGTTTTTTAGTTTTTGTCTGAACTCATCGTTTCTGTCTGCAAGTAAAATACTTAGCACTTTTTCACCGCCTGTCTTTGATGTCGTTCGTTCTGGTACTCGCGGTCGTCGCGTTATTATTGTTTGTTACAATTATATACCAGATTGAGCATTGGGTGTTAACGTATTGTTTAACGATATATGTTATACTAAATCCACAGTATGAACTTCATATAAAGGGACAAGAGTTGAATTTGTTGGAACAAACAATGGTCTAAAGGAGGATTCAAGGTGAAATTAAAAAGCAAATTGCTGATTCTTGGTGGCGCAGTAGCCGCCGGCGTTCTAGCGCATCGGTATGTAAACGCCCACCGCGAGGAGTTAGACCGCTTTTTGGAAGAATACGGGGAAACGGTCGAAAAACAAGAAGAAGACCCTTTGGTTGAGTCTTAGTATTTTTTAGAAAGAATCCTTTGCTTTGGATGAAAATTCAAGGGAAGGATTCTTTTTTTACCTTTTTGGTCTGAATTGATAGGCTCGTATCATTCCCTTGTTCCTTTTTTTGTTGCGAGGCTTCGCTGTGCCAAAAGGTCCTCTTGGATGTCTTGGTCGAAGGCGTCCATGAGGCGCCGCAAGAGCGGAGCTGCCGTTACGTCGTAGAAGAGCTCATCCACTTGGCAAATGGGCAGGATCTTTGGTGAGGTACCACTGAGGAAGGCGCCCTCCATGTGGGGGAGCTCTTTGCGCTCGATGGGCCGCTCAAAAACCTCGAGGCCCTCTCGCTCAGCCACGGTTAAAATGCGCGCGCGGGTAACCCCGGGAAGCACTTCATCGGCGGGCGGCGTATAAAGAGCGCCATCCTTGAAGAAAAACACGTTGGAGCGAGCCCCTTCGGTGATGTGATCCGTGGCGTCCACCAAAAGAAGCTCATAGACGCCTTCTTTTTTGCGGATTTGGGCGGCGGAGTTTGTGAGGGTCGGGTTGAGGATTTTGGCGTTGGGATCCTGCCGCTCGTAGGAATAGGTCAAGGTCTTGACGCCCTGTTCATATTGCTGGAGGGTGGGGTAGCTGGCGGGGGACTGCACGTGCCATACGTCTAAGGTCGCCGGGTCCACTAGGGTCTTTAGGTTGAAGTTATTCTCCTGCAGGGCGAGGACCCATAGTTCGCAGGCCTTGGCGTAATCCATCAAGGAAAAATCGACAAAGCTTTGGCGGCTCATGAGGGACCGCATCAGCCGAGCGTGGTGTTCTTTTAAATAAAGCGGGGTGCCATCGATGATGCGGAGCACTTCGTAAGCAATACCCGGTCCTTGCGGCAAGGGATGGCGAATTGAGTGCGTCCATTCTCCGTTGTACATGATTAAATCCATGGTTCCTCCTTTCCAAGGGGACCTTTTTAGGTCCAGGTGAGTACGGGAAAATCTTTATGCCGGCGGTGGTTGATAAGAAATGCCGTGCCCGTGGCTTCTAAAATGGGTCGATCGCTGAGGGAATCGGAGTAGGCTACGGACCCTCCCCAATCGATGGCGTCTTCCCCGAGGTAGTCCATCAAGCGTCGCATTTTCTCAGCACCTTTATTGTTCTTTCCCTCCATTTGTCCGGTGAAGATGTCATTTTTCACTTCGAAGCGGGAACCCATGGCTTTTTCCACTAGGGGGGACAGTTCAAAAAAGCGAATATAAAATTCGGGCGAGGCCGATAAGAGGATGACTCGATAGCCTTCCCGGTGATGGCGAGAGAGGGTCTGCAATCCATCCAAGTATAGAGAGGGCTTGATTCCTTGATGAAAGAACTGGCGACCCAGTTGATCGAGGGCTTCCTGGGAATAGCCGCGCAGCATGTAGAGGTTCAACTGCTTTGCCTGACGCTCATCTAAAAGGCGCAAGGTCCACCCAAGGCCACCCAGGACGCTTAAGGGCAGGAAACGCAGAAGCTTGGGGTCTTTTCGGATGAGGTGTTTTAATAACGCCACTTGGGTTTCCACCCGAGTGAGGGTGTAATCCACATCAAATAAAGCCAAACGATCCATGACAACTCCTTAGGGGGATTGAGGCTTCGCCTAAACCCCTCGTTTTTTCGCTCACAAACGATGGCTGCAACAGGAACCCTGATGCAGCCATGAGTGAATTATGAGTGGTGTTTTTGAAAATGTGCTATTTCTCTTCGATGTCGATCTCGATGTCTTCTTCCACCAACTCCATGTCATCCTCATCGCTGTAGGCGTCTTCGAATTCATTGTAGGCGTTGGATACTTCGGCGAATTCCTCTTCGGAGAGGAAGGCCAGTTCGCCGTCTTCTCCATCGGCTCTCAGGGGAGTAACCGTTCCGTCGGCATTTTCTACGAGGACGTAGACGGATCCGTCGTATTCAAACTCATCGACCACAGGGTATTCCTCGGTGGTTCCATCTTCATTTTCCATAACGACCACAGCGCCGTGATCTTCCTCTTCGCCATCCTCTTCCAAATCTTCGTCCAAGGTGACTTCCTCAGCGGCTTCTTCAGCCTCTTTTTTGTTCTTGCAGCATTCGCCGTTGTGCTCGTGCTTATGTTCGCCACAGCATTCGCCGTCGTGCTCGTGCTTGTGTTCACCGCAGCAATGGTCTTTATGGGCTTCCTCGTGAGAGCAGCAGGATTCTTCCGCCTTCGCCTCTTCCGTGAATTTCTTCTCTTCGCTCATGTCTTATCCCTCCGTTATACCTGTGATATCTTCAGTATAGCCTATTTTGTGACTCAAAAAGTTAAATTTATAAGAACACAGGGCCCCGTCCGAGGGCCATGTATCGGGCTTTGAAGCCTTTTTGGACCGGGTGTCTTGCCTAAAGGAACCAAGAGGCCCTCAAGGGGAGCGCCATGGGCCTTGAAGGGGCCCATGGGCGCTCTTTTCTTGATCCACTGTTTTTTAGCTGCGTCGACGCTCTAAGATGACGGAGGTTACCACGGGGATCACTTGCTTTTTGCGCGAGAGCACGCCGGGGAGATCAATGGAGTTGTTTTCGATTTTCTTTTTAAAGGCCTTTTCCAAAAGATCCCGATCGGGCCCCGTGACCACAAGCTCTGAAGAATCCTTGAAGATGTCGGTGATGAGCAGTCCATAAATGGTGTAGCCGGATTGCTGAGCTCTTTGGTTCATCAGCTCCAAAAGATCTTTCTTCATGCCGCTGAGGGCGGAGGAATCTAGGGAGTAGACTTGGGAGATGCCGATTTTCTGATCGTCTACGGTGAAGGTCTTAAAGTCTTGACTGAGAAGATCCTCCGGAGTACGTCCCTCTAGGGAGGTTCCGGCTCGGAACATGTCCATGGCGAAGGGTTCGGGATCCAAATCAGCGATTTTGGCCAGGCGCTCCAGAGTGTAGCGGTCGATGGCGGTGGCGGTGGGGGATTTGAAATAAAGGGTGTCTGAAATGATGGCTGCGCACAAAAGCCCGGCAATTTTTCGGGAGGGGCGGATGCCATTTTCAAAAAAGATGTTGGCGATGATGGTGGAGGTGGAGCCTACGGGTTCGTTGCGGAAATAGATGGGGGCTCCGGTGGCCACGTCGGCCACCCGATGGTGGTCGATGATTTCCAAAATGTCCGCGTTGTCGAGGCCCTCAATGCTTTGGGAACGTTCGTTGTGGTCCACCAGAATGATTTTTTTCTTACGCGAGGAAATCAGGTGATAGCGTGAGAGGGTCCCCACCACTTTCTTTTCCTGGTTGAGGATGGGGTAGGAGCGAAAGCGGGTCTCAGCCATGACGGGGGAGACGTCTTCGATGAAGTCCTCTAGGGTAAAATAGATGAGGTTTTCCCGGGTCATCACATGCTCTATGGGTACGGCTTGGGGTAAAAGCCGTGCGGCGGTGAAGGTATCGTAGGGGGTTTTCAACACCGTGACGCCCCGAGCTTGGGCTAGGGGTTCCACGCCTTCTTGCATGTCGTGATTGCCGGTGATGATGAGGAGGCTGGCGCCGCCATCAATGGCGGCTTGCTGCAACGTTTTAAGGTTGCCGGTAATGGCCACATCGCCGGATTCAATAAGGTTTTGTGCTTCAGCGGGGGCCATGTTCACCACCACCATTTTCCCCGTGAAGGGGAGGGGGTCGGTGGGGATGAGGAGGGGCTGTGCGGAGAGTGTGTCGAGGATATTTTCCAAAGTGGTGCCTGAGGTGGCAAGAACGGTGCTGTCCCAGACGTCCATGTAGTTTTGGGTGACGTTGGAGATGGAGACGACGCCTTTGAGGTGCTCCTCTTCATCCATGACCACCAAGGCGTTGACGGCGTTGCGGTTCATCAGCGACCAAGCCATCTTCAAGGAGATGTCCGACTCCACGGGCTGGGTGGTGTCAAAGGCCAGGTCCGCAACGCGCAACTTCATGGTTTCCATGTATTCTGGCTCAGGTACGCTAAAGTGGTCTAGGATGAATTGGGTTTCCCTGTTGATGGGGCCCAGGCGGATGGGAATGGCGTCCATCTGTCCTTGCTTGTTCTTATACTCCGCATAAGCGATAGCGGCCACGATGGAGTCGGTGTCCGGATTTTTATGGCCCGTGATGTATACTTTTCGTTTCATGGGGGTGCTCCTTTGATGGATCGGGGAATTTTTCGAGGGGAGGAAGATAAAAAAGTACCTGCCAAGGAGGTACTTTTTGAAGGGGCTCTAGACGCGCTGACGCTTGATGTTGCCTTTAACGCTGCGGATGATTTCATCCACGCTCATATCGCCTTCTACTAATTGGGTGCGATCGGTAATGTTGACCACGTTCATGATGGTAATGGATTCGGCGGCTTCCTTGCCTTTTTCGCCTTTTAAGCCTTGAACCAGCACCTCATTGCCTTGACGCAGGGAGATAAAGGGCGCTTCCTTAAACCCATTCTTCTTATACTGACAACGGACGACATTGCGACTACCCACAGGCTTGACCACCAAATGGACGGTCAGGGTGTTCCAGAGAAAAAATTTCTTTTTCCGGTCGACTTTGACCGAGAGCACATGACCGTACACGGGCGTCAGCCGATCGCCATGTTGCTCCATGAAATTCTCCAGCTGGTATTCCTCCATTTTTCTTTTGATTCCCATCTTTTCGATCCTTTCCTTCTTGTTCATTTCGCTTGTATCATAAAAATTATAGCATAAGATCCCGTCTTTTAGTAATGAGAGGAGGGGCCCGACTGCTTTATTAAAGGCCTTGGGCAAGGCGGATCCGGTGCCTGGAGTCAAGCGAGGAAATCCAGGAGACAACAGCGGCCCTTTGGGGAAAAGTAGGACTTGAACGCCGGGCGCATTTGGTTCATGATATAAGAGTAGAATAATCCGAATTCCAAGAGAAGAGAGGTAGAGAAAATGCAATATACGAAACAAGAATTAGCCAAAACCATGGATCATACGCTGCTGCGAGCTGATGCTACCAAAAAAGAGGTGGAAAAGCTTTGCCAGGAGGCCTTGGAATGGGGCACCTTCAGCGTCTGCATCAACCCTTGCAACATTCCTTTGGCCAAGGAGCTGTTGGCCGAAAGCCAGGTGGCGGTGTGCACGGTGGTGGGGTTCCCCCTGGGGCAAATGACAACGGAGGCCAAGGCGTTTGAGACGGCGGAGGCCGTCTTTGCTGGAGCCGATGAAGTGGATATGGTGATCAATGTGGGGCGGCTGAAAGATGGAGATTTCGACTACGTTCGGGACGACATCCAGTCCGTGGTGCAGTCCGCCAACGGCAAGCTGACTAAAGTGATTTTGGAGACCTGCCTTTTGACGCCGGAGGAAATCCGCACGGCCAGCAAGCTGGCTCAAGAAGCGGGCGCCGATTTTGTTAAAACCAGTACGGGCTTTTCCAAGGGGGGCGCTACGGTGGAGGCGGTGCGGATGATGCGGGAGGTCGTCGGTCCTAAGATGGGCGTGAAGGCGTCCGGCGGCATCCGAACTCTTGCCGATGCAAAGGCAATGTTGGAGGCGGGAGCCACCCGTTTGGGAGTCTCAGCGAGCGGGGCCATCCTTAGTGAACTGAAATGATCCAGGGGATTCATCCCCGAAAAGAACTCCTCGAATCCCCCAAAGCTTGGAAGGTTTTTCCCAAAAAAACCATTTAAAGGTCCGCATTGAGGCGGTGGATTTCGAGGAAACCCTAGCCAAGGAGCAGGCTCAAGAAGAAGCGATTTTGGGCTGAATTTTGGCCCCTGGTCAGCGTAAGCTTGCCGGGGATCGCTCCTCAAAAGATCAATGGGGTTTTGACCCTGAAGCGTATACGCTTAAAGAATGCGCCTTCTTGACGCGGCGACTCCAAAGAGCGGTTCTTTTGCCGTAGTTCCTCGTGAGGCGTCTCGCCTGGTCCTTCATATCCATAAGTGGTTGGCTTAGTGTAACGAGGGGAAGCGTAGGGGCCTAAAGGTCTCCACGGCTTGCCTCTAGAGAACGAGGAGATGAAACTCTTTATGTCCGATGAAGTTTTATTGAAGATGGAAGGCCGATGGTATCTGCAGTATTCCGGCTGTCCCCTATGGACGCGTCCGGATGTTTCCACGGTTTCGTTCTATTATAAAGTGCAACACAAAGGGGAAGTACTCATCGTTGGGGATCGGGTGGAATATAAAAAAAAGGGGCGCATGCGCTTTCGCCTGGGCTATGATACGCCAGTTCAGGGCATTGCCGCGACCTTTCGCTGGCGAGGCAAGGGTGTGAACCGCACCTTTCGCAAGCATTTTGAGGTGACGATCCTCAAAGAGGAGTATATGGTGCTCTTTTTTGAGAAGACCCTGACGAGTCCTACTTCCATTGACGTGGTGACTCGAAAGCGCAATCTAAGTGCTGGGGAGGTGCAAGAGATCTTTGCGATGTTGCGGGAGGATCCCACCGTTAAAGATTACGTGAAGGATCTGCTGCCGGTGCGGCAAAGTTAAAAGCTTGGACACAAAACGCTGACATCCTTTCCATTGTGTTCCCGGGCCGAAACAGGTAAAATGAAGGTACCATCAATAATACAAAGAGAGGTGACCCCAATGAACGTATCCATTTTTGCAAGGGATATGAAACCCGCTGAGGGCATGGAGGATTTGATCGAGAAGAAATTATCTCGCTTGGACAAATACTTCAAGTCTGATGTGGACGCGAAGGTGACCCTGTCCGCCATCAAGCGCAATCAGAAGGTGGAGGTGTTGATTCCATTTAATGGACTGTATCTTCGGGCGGAGGAAACGACCGATGATATGCATAAAGCAGTGGATCGCGTGGTCGAAAAGCTCGAGCGGCAATTGAGAAAAAACAAGACCCGCATTGAGAAGCGGCACACCAAAGAGACGCTGCGCAACCCAAGCTTTAATGCTCAGGCATTTGCAGAACCCGAAGGGGGAATGGACGAGGAGGAGCAGGAGAAGCAGGTGGTTCGCACCAAGACTTTTGAATTAAAGCCCATGACTGAGGATGAAGCCATTCTTCAGATGGAACTTTTGGGTCACAACTTCTACGTGTACGATGACCTCTCGGGCAATACCTGCGTATTGTACCGCAGAAACGACGGAAATTACGGACTCATCGAGCGCTCCCAAGAATAGGGACTGGGCTTGGTGAAACGTACCGCTCTGGGAGCTCCTGAAAATATTTTTCGGGAGCTCCCGCATTGTTTTTTTTGGAAAAATAGCAGGGATTGAGGCACGAGAGGGGCTTTAAGCGCCTGAGAAGCCCCCGAATTGACGGGATGCTTTGTGGGGCAAATGATGCATTTTTTGAACGAAAGAGGCTGGGAACTGGTATAATAGAGGTTGAGATGCCCTATGTATGGTTGGGGTTTCGATGAATCGGAGGACATGATGGGATTACTAGATAAACTATTTGGCACCTACTCAGAGCGTGAAGTTAATCGCATTCTGCCGACGGTGCAGAAAATTAATGCGCTGGAAGCAAAATACCAGGCCATGAGCGATGAAGAGCTCCAGGCCATGACCCCACACTTTAAGGAGCGGCTGGCTCAAGGGGAAACCTTGGACGATCTTTTGGTCGATGCGTATGCGCTGGTTCGGGAGGCTTCCGTGCGGGTGCTGGGGATGCGTCATTTTGATGTTCAGATGATCGGCGGCATCGTCCTTCACCAAGGACGGATCGCTGAAATGAAAACAGGAGAAGGAAAAACTTTAGTGGCCACCTTGCCCTGTTATTTGAATGGCCTCACGGGTCAAGGCGTCCATGTGGTCACGGTGAATGACTATTTGGCGAAGCTTCAGGGGGAATGGATGGGGGAACTCTATCAATTCTTGGGCTTGAGCACGGGCATCATTTTGCACGGCTTGACTGCTGAGGAGCGCCGCGAAGCATACGCCAGCGACATTACCTATGGCACCAACAACGAATTTGGATTTGATTATCTGCGCGACAATATGGTGGTCTACCAAGAAGAGATGGTGCAGCGACCCTTGCAGTTTGCCATCGTGGATGAGGTGGACTCCATCCTCATTGACGAAGCCAGAACCCCGCTGATCATTTCCGGCGAAGGAGATAAATCCACAGAGATGTATCAGGTAGCGGATGTCTTTGTGAAGCGTCTGCATGAAACGGATGATTTTACCAAGGATGAAAAGGCTCACTCCGTCATTTTGACCGAAGAAGGCATCGCTAAGGTGGAGAAGTACTTCAATTTGGAGAACTTCGGGGATACCAGCCACATGGAGCTCCAGCACCACATCAATCAAGCGTTGAAGGCTAATTACTTATTCAAGGCGGATAAGGATTATATGGTGAAGGATGGTGAAATCATCATTGTGGATGAATTCACCGGACGACTGATGGAGGGTCGGCGTTACTCGGATGGGTTGCATCAGGCCATTGAAGCCAAAGAGCATGTGGATGTCTTAAAAGAATCCAAGACGCTTGCGACGATCACCTTCCAGAATTATTTCCGCATGTACCATAAGCTTTCAGGCATGACTGGAACGGCTCTTACGGAAGAGAATGAATTCCGGTCCACCTATAATCTGGACGTCATCGTCATCCCGACGAACCTCCCTGTGGTGCGTAAAGATCATCCGGATGTGGTGTATAAAACTGTGGAAGGGAAATATCGTGGGTTGCTTGAAGAAATCGTCGAAACGTACCAAAGGGGTCAGCCGGTGCTCGTGGGTACCACTTCAGTGGAAAAATCCGAATTGGTCAGCGAGCTTTTAAAGCGTGCTCACGTGCCGCACCAAGTGCTTAATGCTCGCTATCATGAAAAAGAAGCAGAGATCGTCTCTCATGCTGGGGAAAAGGGCATGGTCACCATCGCCACCAATATGGCCGGCCGCGGTACGGATATCAAGCTCGGCGAGGGAGTTCGAGAATTGGGCGGGCTGAAAATTCTTGGCACCGAGCGCCATGAGGCGCGCCGTATTGACAATCAGCTGCGCGGTCGTTCCGGGCGGCAGGGGGATCCTGGAGAGTCTCGGTTTTACATTTCTCTCGACGATGATCTTATGCGGATCTTCGGCGGCGATCTTTTGAAGGATCGGGTTTCGCGCCTCGGCTTAAAGGATGACGAAGCCATTGAGTCCCGCATGGTGTCCGGCGCCATTGAAAATGCTCAAAAGAAAGTGGAAGGCAATAACTTTGATTCTCGAAAAACGTTGTTGGGCTATGACGACGTCATGAATCAGCAGCGGGAGATCATCTACCGCCAGCGCCGGGAGGTCATGCAGGGGGAGGATCTTAAGGAAAGCATTCAGGGCATGATGGTTCGCGCCATTGACGCCGCCGTGGATCGTTTTACCCAAGGGGATCAGAACACCGATGAAGATTACCAGAATCTTGCCCGATACATGCAGATTTTGGTGGCACAGGATGCGTCGCTGTCCATTGAATCCTTAAAAGAGCAGTCGGCCCAGGAGGTTAAAGACTACTATAAAAAGGCCGCCTTTGACCGTTATGAGGCCCAGGAGCAAAAATACCCCGATCAAATACGGGAATTGGAACGCGTGGTGCTCTTGCGGGTGGTGGACAACAAATGGATGGATCACATTGATAACATGGATCGGCTCAAACGAGGCATCGGGCTTCGGGCCTACCGTCAGCAGGATCCCGTTCAGGCCTATCAGTTTGAAGGAACGGACATGTTCAATGAAATGATTGAAACGATTGATGAAGAAACCACCCGCTTCCTTTTAAATGTGGAGATCCGTACCCATGAGGAAGTGGAGCGAGAGCAGGTTGCTAAGGAAACGGGCACCAATCAAGACGACAGCCTGCCCAACCAGCCCGTGGTTCGCAAAGAGCAAAAAGTGGGCCGCAACGACCCTTGTCCGTGTGGATCGGGGAAAAAGTATAAAAACTGCCACGGTCGAGGAAAAAACTAAAGAAAGGGCCAATGGTCCAAGCAGCGTCTCCATGGATGGGGGCGCTGCTTTGTCTTGGGGCCAAATCCAAGAAAAGGAGCGGATCTGGCGCGCTTTACGCCTTTTACGCAGGGTCGCCCCGTATAGTATAATAAGGGGAAGAGGGAGCGGAGCAACACTCCATATGGGAGCGGGCCGCCCTTTTTGATGGAATTACCCCGAAGGGAGCCATTCAATAAAGAGAGGTGAAAGCATGTTTTTAAAGCTGCAAGAAGCAATGCAACAAATCGGCGAAGTGGACGCGAAAATCCAAGCCGTGAAGGAGAGTCTTTGACGAGGCGAAGTTGACCCTTCGTTTGTCTGAATTGAATGGGAAAATGAGTGAGCCAGGATTTTGGGATCACCCGGAGAAAGCCCGGGGCATCTCCCAGGAGGCCGTTTCCCTTCAAGACTCGTTGAAAGCCATTGCTCATTTCGAAGAGCGCTGCTCGGATTTGAAGGTTCTTTATGAACTGAGCGAAGACGATGAATCGGCGGAGCGGGAGCTTTATGCGGAATACCTTCGCTTGAATGCGGATTTGGATGAATATCTCCTGGTGGTGCATTTAAATGGAGAATATGATGCCAACAACGCCATCTTGAGTTTGCATGTGGGCGTGGGAGGTAACGATGCTCAGGACTTTACGCAGATGCTTTTACGGATGTACCTTCGCTGGGCCGAAAAGCGGGGCTTTCGCACCGAGCTTTTAAGTCAGCTGGATGGGGAGGAAGCGGGGATCCGGGAAGCGGTCCTAAAAATCACGGGGCCTTATGCCTATGGCTATTTAAAAAGCGAGAAGGGCGTTCATCGCTTGGTGCGGATTTCCCCCTTCAACACCAACGGCAAACGTCAGACCTCTTTTGCCTCGGTGGAAGTGATGCCGGAGCTCAAAGAGGATCAAGATGTGGTGATCTCTCCTGACGATTTGAAGGTGGATACGTATCGTTCGGGAGGCGCCGGAGGACAGCACGTTAATAAGACCGAGTCCGCCGTGCGGATCACACACTTGCCCACGGGGGTAGTGGTGCAGTGCCAGAATGAACGCAGTCAGCACAACAATCGGGAGGTGGCCATGGCCCTATTAAAATCTCGTTTGGCGGAGCTCAAAGAACGCGCCCACATGGAAAAGGTGGAGGAGTTGGTGGGGGAACAAAAAGACATGGGCTGGGGATCGCAGATCCGAAGCTATGTGTTCAACCCGTATCAGCTGGTGAAGGACCATCGAACGCTCGCGGAGACCAGCGACGTTTCGGGGGTGTTGGATGGGGACATTGAGCGGTTCATCCAAGAATATTTAAAAAAGAAAGTACAGGGGGAACTGACGAAATGAAGACCATCAACGAACAGCTGGCTAAGGAGCTGAATATTGGGGAAGAGCAGGTTCAAGCGACGGTGGAGCTTTTAGATGAAGGCAATACGGTGCCGTTCATCGCACGTTATCGCAAAGAAAAGACTGGGGCGCTGGACGATGAGGTACTGCGCCGCCTGTCGGAGCGATTGACGTATCTTCGAAACTTGGACGCTCGTCGCACGGATGTTTCTCGGCTGATTGAGGAGCAGGGGAAAATGACCCCGGAGCTCCAGGAGGCCATCGGCCAAGCAGAAACCATGACTGAACTGGAGGACTTATACCGCCCCTATCGACCAAAGAAGCGCACTCGGGCGATGTTGGCCCGGGAGAAGGGCCTAGGTCCCTTGGCGGACTTTATTTTAGCAGGAGAGGGGGATGTTGAGGCAAAAGCCCAGAACTACCTTAGTGAGGAGCAGGGCATCCTTGATGGCGCGTCCGCCATCTCCCAAGCGTTGGATATCATTGCGGAGGGGCTCTCAGAGAATGCAGAGCATCGCAAATGGATGCGGGACTACTGTTTGCGCCTTGGCACGATCAGCACCAAGGGGGAGGGTGAGGATTCGCCCTATGAGATGTATTTTGACTTTCAAGAGAGCGTCAAGACCCTTCCCGGCCATCGAATCTTGGCCATCAATCGCGGTGAGAAAGAAGGGGTCTTAAAGGTGACCTTGGAGGTGGATCAACAGATCATTGAGGATCATATGATGGACCATCAGCCCAATGTGACTACTAAGAACCGGCCTTATATTTTAAAGGCCGTGAAAGATGCGCAAAAACGCCTGATTTGGCCGGCCATTGAGCGGGAAATCCGGAATCTTTTGACCGAACGGGCGGAGCGCGGCGCCATTGAAGTGTTTTCGAAGAACCTTGGAGCACTGCTGATGCAAGCGCCGGTCAAGGGGAAGCGAGTGATGGGCTTTGATCCAGGATTTCGCACGGGCTGTAAAATTGCGGTGCTGGATGAACGAGGGAGCTACTTGGAGTCCACGGCGGTCTATCCCACCGTGCCAAGGAACGATGTTCGGGGAACGATAAAAACCTTGAAAGCGCTGATTGAGAAGCATCAGGTCGACATCATCTCCTTGGGCAACGGCACCGCTTCCCGAGAATCCGAAGAGGTCATTGGCCAAATGATCTCAGAGATCAAAAAAGAAACGGAGCGGGAGGTTCAGTACGTAATTACCTCAGAATCCGGAGCATCTGTGTATTCGGCGTCGGATCTTGCCACTCGGGAATATCCTGATTTGGATGTCACGGTGCGAGGCGCCATTTCCATTGGACGTCGGCTGCAAGATCCCCTGGCGGAGCTGGTAAAAATCGATCCCAAAAGCATTGGCGTTGGGCAATACCAGCACGATATTGATCAAAAGCGACTGGATGAATCTCTTTGTGGGGTCGTAGAAGACTGTGTGAACTCTGTGGGTGTGGACTTAAATACCGCGACCCCGTCGCTTTTGACCTACGTTTCTGGCATCAATAAAACCATCGCAGAAAACATTGTGACCTATCGAAACGAGGTCCAGGGATTCACCTCAAGAAAAGAACTCAAAAAAGTAAAACGCCTTGGCGATAAAGCCTTTGAGCAGTGTGCTGGCTTTCTTCGAGTCGCGGAGTCCAAAGAGGTCCTGGATCATACGGCAGTACACCCTGAATCCTACGCCACGGCAAAATCCATTCTGGAGAAGCTGGGCTTTGAAGCTAAGGATCTGCGCAGGGGAGACTTCAAAGGCCTGCGGGAGCTGGCCAACGGATATGGCATTGCCAAACTCAGTGAAGAGACGGGGGCAGGGGAGCCGACCATTCGGGATATTCTATCCGAATTGGCCAAGCCCGGTCGCGATCCTCGGGAGGAACTGCCTCCTCCGGTATTCAAAACCGGCGTTTTGGCGCTGGCGGACTTAGAGGAAGGAATGCTCCTAAAAGGAACGGTCCGTAACGTGTCTGATTTTGGCGCTTTTGTGGACATTGGCGTCCACCAGGACGGTTTGGTGCACATCAGCCAGCTTTCTGACCGCTTCGTTAAAAACCCCATGGAAGTCGTTAAAGTAGGAGACATTGTAGAGGTTCGTGTTCTTTCCGTAGACCGCAAGCGCAAGCGCATCTCTCTGTCTATGAAAGGACTTGGCCCCAAAAGTTCGACTCAGAAACACCGCTCATAGAGACGACGAGTCTCCCTTAACTCCTCGCTTAAAAACCCAAATCAGTATAAAAACAGCCAAGAATCAACGCCTATGATTCTTGGCTGTTTTTTTCGATCGATCGCATTGGGCAGGCGTTTTTGAAACCAAAGTGGACCCAAGGGGAATAATTTTTATTTGTAATAGGTAAAAGATAATAATAAAGCTGGCATTACATTATAGCGGTAAATAAAAAGAATAAATCTCGTTTTGACTAATCATATTTAGATAAAGTCCATATAATTGTGTAAAAGTATAAAAGGT
>LQGW01000026.1 GCA_002838815.1 Clostridiaceae bacterium JG1575
TAAACTTCCACGCTGGTAGAAATTTAGCTTGCCAAACACACCGGAGTCACCTATTTTCTTAAAGATCGCGGCTCATGAGCAGGGCATCTTCGCCATCAAAATAAAACCCCTTTCTTCGACCGATGATGGAGAAGCCGTTTTTTTCATAGAATGCACGGGCGGGATCGTTGGAGAGACGAACTTCCAAGAAGACCGTTCGGATCCCTTCGGTGGGCAAAGACATCCATAAGACATCCATCAGGCGTTGGGCAATGCCCTTCCTTCTTTGGCTGGGATCTACGGCCACGTTGATGATGTTCGCTTCATCCAAAACACACCAGATCCCGATAAAGCCAAGAATTTCCTGGTCCTCTTCAGCCACCCAATAGGAGGCAGCCGAATTTTGCAGCTCTGCTTCAATGGCTTCCTTGGACCAAGGGCCGGCAAAGGATTGGGTACTGATGCGATGAACCGCCGCCACATCGGAAGCCGTCATTCTACGAATGGGCATGACGCGCCTCGTATTCTCGCTCAGCTTGGGGTTTTCGCATGTATTGGGGGAAGGGATTTTCCCGAGGAGCTACACCACAGGATACATCCTTTGCACATTGAAGCGCCAGATGAGAAGCCTTGGCGCCGATGCCGTCTTGGAACAGCGTGGCCTTTGGCAGGATCTTTTGAAGGTCTGCTCCATAAAGCGCCAGAGCATCTCCTGTGACCACTAAATCCTTCCTGGATCCCAAAAGTTCTTGAATCTGTGTCAGATCCCGAACGGCAGGAGCTAACTGTTCCTTGAGGTCCCCCTCTGGCGAAACATCATAGTAGGCGCTGTAGAAGCTGGTCTTCAGTGCATCGTGGAGAACGAGGACGGGACGGCAAAGGCATCGCAGGGGCCATAGGGCTGCCTCAAAAGAGGAATAGGCGTATAAGGGAATGGAGAGGGCATAGGCCATGGCCTGGGCCACGGAGAAGCCGATGCGGATGCCAGTGAAAGAGCCCGGGCCGATGTTGACGCAGATCTGCGTGAGATCCTTTGGGGCCAACCCGGCGATTTTAAATAAATCTTCGGTCAAGGGCAAAAGAATTTCTGAGTGGCGCCGTCCCGCATGGAAGGTCGTTTCCGCCAAAAGGGCACCGTCCTTAGAAAGGGCAACCGAACAGTTGGTCGCTGAAGTTTCAAGAGCAAGGATTAACATAAGGAAGACTCCTCTCGGGGGATTGATGCCAGGTCATGGAAATGATGCGTGTGTTGGGCTCGGTTCCCTGCCTAAATTCAATGGAGAGGTGGCGAAGGGGAATGAGCCCGGGGATCAATTGGCCCCACTCAATGACGCTGACGTCCGAGCTGTAAAGAAACTCTTCAATGCCGATCCCCAAAAGCTCCTCTTCGTCGTGCACGCGGTACACGTCGAAGTGGTTCAAGGAAGGACCTGACTGATGGGGCAGGGGGGCATAAATGTTCAAAATAGAAAAGGTAGGGGAGCTCACCGGTCCTGGCAGGCCTAAGCCTTCGGCCAGGCCCTTAACGAAGTGGGTTTTCCCAGCCGCCAGATCCCCATTTAATACTAAGACATCCCCTTCTTTTAAATGGCAAGCCAAGGCTCGCCCCAGAGCGAGGGTTTCCTCGGGGCGCTTCGATTCATAGTTCATTAGAATCCCTCCTTGTTTTCATCGTTTTGTAAAGATTAGCATCTTGCGCTGCTATATAATACAAAGAGATTGGCGTCTCACGCTTTTATAAAGCCAATGAGCGTCTGCGTCTCACGCTAATATATGATACAGGAAAGATGGCCAAATGTCATTGCGCGATCCATCAAGCGCCTCCAGTGGAGGCAGGGGAGGCCAGGAAACGATCATGAAAAAAATCAAACAGTTTTTGGCACTCGCTCTGGCCGGGGTTCTTTTTGCCTGCTCTCCCGCACCCACCGGGACCACGGGATCCGTGCCTGCGAAAAAGGAAACCAGAGAAGGCCCCAAAGAGCGGACGCTTCATCTGCTCACCAGCAATAAGATCTTAGTTCGCATGGTACTGGAACTCTCCGACGGCTTCCACCAGGTGGATACCCTCGCCATGACCGCCAACCAGATGAGTCGGTTGCGCCCCGACCCCAAAGGAACGATGAAGCTGGGCTACCATGCCTTTTTTTACATCGGGGCCAACTATGAACCCTTTGCCAAGGACTTCATCGCTGGACTCGACCGCAACGAAATCAATGTGGTGAACCTTTCAAGAGGCATAGATCTTAAGCGCTACCTCTTCAATAATATGGATCAAGACAATCCCTATTATCTGATGAACAGCCAAAACTACATCATCGCCCTCAGCACCATAAAAAATACCCTAAAGGAACTGGACCCAGCGCGCAAGCTCTTCTACGACAAAGCGTTTGAGAACCGTTATGAGGCCGTGGAAAAATTCAGAAAGGAACAAAAAACCTATATGAGCCAACACAGCGATGTGGTCTTTCTCACCGATTCGGACCTTTCGGCTTACGTTCTGGAGGACTATCGAAGAAAGCCGTTGCTTATCGGCGATTTTCTGAAAACCGTGGAGGTGCCTATTAAAAACCTCTCCCTGCCGTTGCCAACAAACAGCTCGCTTCCGGGCCCCCCCGATAAAGTGGACATGCCCGCCAATGGGCTAAGGATCTTTATTTATACCGATGAGCTGTCGTTGCAAAAATACGGCGATGAGATTCTACGCCTTCATTTGGTGCCGCTGAAGTTAGACCTCTACGACTACGACAGCAGCATTGAAGAGCAATACGAGCGCCTGTTCATGAACATCCGCCAAGTCATCGAAGAAAAATCAACCCCTAAAACACCATAGGCACCCCCAGGATTTTGCCCTATGCCCTTGGGGGACTTTCAGCCAAAGGACCTCCCCGTTGCGTGATGAAACGAGGAGGTCCTGTTTGAAGGCTCAGCCTTGAATTTCTTCCCAATACTGTGTCCGGATCGAACCGAGGATGACCCGATCGGGTCCTTTGGGAGCGGCGAGAACGCTTTTGGCAAGAAGCTCTCCAAGGCGTCTGGAGGGCTCATCATCGGCTTGGTTTAGAAAGAGAATCCGTCGACCTCGGGCGGTCTGGAACATCATATGCGGGTGGAGAATCATGGTGAGAAGATCCTGCGAGGTGATGAGATCGCCTACGGATTTGCCGGTGATGTCGCAAAACACATCAAGATTCTCCACCGTGTCCACCCCGATGCGCTGCCCGACGGCCCGAACATTCAAAACCCCTAAGGTGACCTCGGTGCTCAATAAAAGAGCGGGCTCGTTGGGCCGCCAAGCCTTGATGGCACGCTGGCGAGATTCATCGCACTCGATGAGGCAAAGGTCAAAGCAAGAGAGCTGTGCCTCGAGGATGGGCAAGGGCAACCCGCGCAGGCGATTGTCCGGATCCAGCTCATAGGCCAATACGTAGACTCCGGGCCCTTGGACCGTGCAAAGATGGTAGTCCTCCCGGAATGCATAGTCGATAAAATCCACCTCGGCTTCAGGGATTCGCTCCATGGTTCCAGTATTTGAAATGAGGACTCGGGACGATTCGCGGTTCTCCTTGGCGATCTGACGAATGAGATGAGTCTTTCCGCCGGTGCCGATGACTGAAATCACGTGTGGCTGATCAGCAAAAAGCAAATTTGAGAGCTTCAAAAGCCCACCTCCATTGCATTAGTTTGGCTTCCCTTATTATAGCGAAGGGCGGATGAAGAAGAGATTAAAAACTGAAAAAAGCTCTAGGCCTCAACCTGGGGAGTCCCCCAGCAGCACAAGACCAAAAGAACCCGCCAAGACCCAAGCAGGATCACTCCCGAAAAAGCAGGCCTAGAGCTCTGGGGGTCCTTCTTGCCTAAGGAGTAAAAAAAAGAGCACTCTCGATGAAACGAGAGTGCCTTTTTTGGCAGGGGTAGCAGGATTCGAACCCACATTAACGGTTTTGGAGACCGTTGCTCTACCCTTGAACTATACCCCTAAATTGAGCTCAATTCAGAACTTACCTACTCAGTATACTGACTGCGAATGCCCCTGTCAACTCATTTTTCAGGGGTCTTCAAAGAAAAAAGCCGTCGGTCAGCGGCCTTTCCTCAAGGGATTCGAGCCCCAAAGCTCGAAAAGAATGAAAATAAGGACCGCGCTTTACGTCTTTCATTGAAAAATAAATCAAAGCTGTTAAGATAGTATTAACAAGGATGTCTGCAAAGGAGCCCCGATGCCTATGGATGGATCCCTCAAATTAGAAAATCAGTTGTGTTTTGCCGTTTATGCATTGAGTCGGGAAATCACCAAAATGTATCGTCCATTTTTAGAGGACCTAGGGTTAACCTATACTCAGTACTTGGTCATGCTCTGTCTTTGGGAAGAAGATGGATTGACCTTAAAACAAGTAGGGACCCTTTTGAACCTGGATTCGGGAACCTTGACTCCAGTGCTCAAAAAAATGGAAAAGGACGGCGTCATCCGCCGTCAAAGAGCCCTCTACGATGAGCGGATCCTGGTCCTCCGCCTAACGGAGGATGGAGCTCAACTGGTGGATCGGGCCGCAGAAATCCCCGCCAAAATGCGTTGCCGCATCCCCCTTTCGGAGGAGCGCATGGCAAGCCTTCGAGAAGAACTCAAAGACATCCTCTTATCCATGAGGGAGCCCGAGGCCTCGGGCGAGAAAGTGACATTCAAACAGTAAGAACTCCAAGAAAATACATCCCCAAAGGGCCCTGGGCGATCAGGGCGACTTTTGGGGATGTTCTTTTCTTCGGGGACCATAGCTGGGCGTACGGTGAGCGGACGCCTCTTCGCGAATGGGTTGGTATGCGTGAAAGCGCAGGGTAAACACCGTTCCGATGCCGACCTTGGAATCCACATCGATGGTGGCGTCGTGGTTGTCCATGATGCGTTTCACGATGGTCAGCCCCAAACCAGAGCCTTCAATGACCTCCCGAGATTTATCCACCCGATAAAATCGCTCAAAGATATTGCCTAGATCCTCCTTGGGAATGCCCATGCCGGAATCGCGGATTCGTAAGGTCACGTAGCTGGCGTCCCGATTGAGGTAGAGGTTGATGCGCCCACCTTCAGGAGTAAATTTCATGGCGTTGTGTAACAGGTTCAACACCACTTGGTATAAGGAGTGGTAGTTGCCTCGGATGAGGTATTTCTCCCAGCGATTATAGTTGAAGGTCAAGTGCTGGTTCTTTTCTTGGGTGACGCCCAAAAAGTTGTTGTAAAGATCCTGGCAAAGGGTTTGCAAGTTGACCTCCTTCATCTGCTCCATCTGAGAGTCCGCCTCAAATTCCTTCAAAACGTTGAGGTTTCCGATGAGTTTGCCAAAACGAATAACTTCATTATTTAACGAAGCTAGGCGCTCCTTGGTCAAAGGAACCACCCCGTCGATCATCGCCTCCAAATTCGTCTGCAGAACATTCAAAGGATTGCGCAACTCATGGGACAAATCCGAAACGAGGCGTCGACGAAGCGTATCTTGCTGATCGAGCTTTTCGCCCAGTTTGTTGATGGACTGGCGCAGTTGATCGATCTCTACAATATCGGTCTGACGCGTTTCCCGGGTTTTTAATTTTCCTTTGGAGAGCTTAAGGCTCGTCTTTGCAATGGAAACGATGGGATCTGAGACCTGATTGGAGAGGAATAGGGAGAAGGGGAAGATGAGTATGGAGCCAATAACGGCGGAGACCAGGACGGACATGGTAAGGCTGAAAATGAACTGCTCTTCGTTCTTGGAAATCAAAAGAGGCGTATACTGGCCTAAAGTCACATAGCCCACCACCTGGCCATCCACCTGGATTTCGTGGCGCTGAAATTTGAACTGTTCCCGGGTAATAGGCGCAGCGCCGTCGGGCTGCTTTGCGTTGAGCTCGGAGATGATGAGTTCTGGCTCCAGCTGCCAGACGGTTTTGCCTTCTCGGTTCTCCAACTTCACGGAGAAGCCCGACACCTGACCTTCCCGCAGCACGGAGCTGCCGGAGGTGACGTCCCAGCCTTTTTTGTTGTTGGCGATGTAGTCGCTGCGAAATTCTCGGATGATGCGCTCGTCACGCTCCGCTTGGTTGGCCTTGGTGTAGATGGAGTACTGCTGATTGATGTTGAAGTTGATGATGATGTAGGTGAGGATCAACGCCAAAAGGGCTGACACCGTAATGGCCGATGCCAGCTTAAAGCGGATGGTATTCACTTAAAGATCACCGCCGAACTTGTAACCTTGCTTGAATGAGGTGAGAACGTAGCGCGGATTTTTGGTGTCGTCCTCAATTTTTTTGCGAATGTTTTTGATGTGCACATCGATGGTTCGATCCACGCCTTCAAACTCCACACCCAGGACCTTTTCGATGAGTTGCTCTCGGCTCATCACGTTGCCCTTATTTTGGGCGAGGGTCAAAAGGATGTCGAATTCCACAGGAGTCAAGGAGATGAGTTCGTCATGCACCCGAACCTCTCGACGGTCGGGCTCAATCACTAAGGCCCCAGAATCAAAGGAAAGCGCACTGGGGTTTTGCTGGGCGACGTTGATGCGTTTGAATAGATTCTGAACCCGGGCCAACAACTCCTTGGGGGAAAAGGGCTTCACGAGGTATTCGTCTGCCCCGAGCTCCAGCCCCTGAATGCGGTCCTCCAAAGACGATTTTGCCGTCAGCATGTAAACATAGGCCGCAGAGGTCTTACGAATGTGTTCGCAGATTTCCTCTCCAGGGATGTCGGGAAGCATCAGGTCCAATATGACCAAATCAAAGGGTTCGGCATCGAAAAGCTCCAAGCCCCGCCGTCCACGGGAGGCAGTCTCTACGTCAAAGCCCGCACCCGTCAAATAGGCGCTGAGCACATCCAGGACGCTCTCTTCATCTTCAATGAGCAGAATTTTATTCATACGGCACCTCCTCTCGGTTTCGTACGTTCATTATAGCACGCTCCCAACCGCCGATAAATAAGCAGCGACCAGGGCTAAGATCCCAGCGCGACGCCCAGCATTGCAAATGGCTTGCAAAGGGGCGCAAATGGCTTGCAATTAGCAAAAGATAGGGACAGGGCGGATCCGCGGCGTTATAATAAAACCGACAAAAGCAGAGTAAACTGCTACGAATTAAGGAGGCAAGCCATGACCGACATTGTGCTGAAGCTAAGCGGCCTGACGTGAGCCGGCTGCGGCGCCAAAATCGAACGAGAAGTCGCTAAAGAGCCGGGCGTCACCCGTGTGACCTTGAATCTTCCCTGCGAGAGCCTGACGATTACGGCGCAAGAAGGCACCGGGAGTGCCTTAATTTCCTCAGTGAAAAAAATAGTGGCCCGCTATGAACCCCATGTGGAGGTGCGGGCGCAAGATCCTGGAAAGGGTCCGTCCGCCAAGGAGGCCGACGAGCAGGAGGAAGGACCCTCCTTCTTTCATTCGCTGCGCTGGATGAAGGTACGCATTATCCTAGGACTTTTGCTCTTTTTTGCCTCCTTTGGCGCAGGAAAAATGCCCGCTTTAAGCCATGGCTTGCTTCTTTTGGCGTATGTTCTGGCCGGCTACGATGTGGTGGCCCGGGCCCTGCGAAATCTTCTTCGCCTAGAGCTCTTTGACGAAAACTTTCTTATGACCCTCGCGACGGTGGGCGCAGTGGCTCTGGGCGAATACCGGGAAGCAGCGGGCGTCATGCTCTTTTATATGATCGGGGAATTCTTCCAGCGCCTGGCGGTGGAACGCTCCCGCAAGAACATTCAAACCCTTTTAGACATCCGTCCGGAATTTGCACGGGTGGAGCGGGAGGGGGCGGAACGCACCGTGGCCCCTCAAGAGGTGCGCGTGGGGGAGGTCATCAAGGTCCGTCCCGGAGAGCGCATCCCCTTAGACGGCGTGGTCCTCTCGGGCACCTCGGAAATCGACACACGGGCCCTGACGGGAGAATCCCTGCCGCGCACGGCCGCGCCCGACACCGAAGTCCTCTCGGGCTCCGTCAACATTCTCTCCGCCTTGCGCATCCGCGTGAAGGAGCCCTATGAAACCTCCACGGTGGCCCGGATCTTAGAGCTTTTGGAGCACTCGGCGGCCAAAAAAGGCAAGACCGAACAATTCATCACCAAATTTGCTCGAGTCTATACCCCCGTGGTGGTGGCGCTTTCCCTCGTGGTGGCCCTGGTCGTGCCGCTCCTCTTGGGCCAAAGCTTCGGCCCTTGGGTCCGTAAAGCCCTCGTCTTCCTCGTCATCAGTTGTCCGTGCGCCTTGGTGCTCTCCATTCCTTTGGGCTTTTTCGGAGGCATTGGTCTAGCCTCCCGCCACGGCATTTTGGTAAAAGGGTCCAACTACCTTGAACAGCTGCGCCACATCAAAACCCTAGTGCTGGATAAAACGGGCACCCTAACCTACGGCGTCTTTGCCGTATCCTCCGTGCATCCCGCCCCCGACCTCACCGCTTCTGAGCTTTTGACGTTGGCAGCGAGCCTTGAGGCGGATTCACCCCATCCCATTGCTAAGTCCATTGTGGCGGCTTGCCCAAAAGCAGCGCAAACCTCCGTACTCTCGACGCAGGAACTCCCCGGCAAGGGGATGAAGGGGCTTGGTCCCGACGGAACCGTCCTATATTTGGGCAACCTTCGCTTGATGAAAGAACTGGGCCTTTCTTTGGCTCCCTTGGAGAGTACCGGCGTCTTTTTAGCCGAGCAAAAAGGCGAAACCACGCGTCTTTTGGGCTGGATCTTGGTGGAAGACCGGTTGAAGGAAAACGCGCAAGCCACGCTAAAGCAGCTCAGGCGCCTGGGGGTGGAAGAGATTTACCTCTACTCCGGCGATGGCGAAGCCATGGTGCAAAAGGCAGCCTACGCCGTGGGTGTGGACGGTTATGCTTCAGAACTTTTGCCCCAGGATAAGGTGGCCAGAATCGAGGAGCTTGCCGCAGATCCTACCCGTGGCCCCATTGCCTTTGTGGGAGACGGACTCAATGATACTCCCGTGCTCGCCCGGGCAGACGTAGGCATCTCCATGGGCTCCATGGGCTCCAGTGCCGCCATCGAGGCCTCCGACGTTGTCCTCATGGACGATTCTCTGGAAAATCTCCCCAGGGCCATGCGGCTCTCCCAGATGACCCACCGCATCGTGTTGCAAAACATCTTCATGAGCCTGTCGGTCAAGGCCGTGGTCATGGCTGGAGCACTTTTTTATCAAGAGAACATCTGGCTGGCCATCTTTGCTGATGTGGGCGTGGCGCTCCTAGCGGTGCTCAATTCCGCCCGCTTGGTGCGCATGAAACTCCCCAAAGGGACGCTGGGAGCCCAAAAACTCTCGGTCAGCGGGCAGGAGCCTGCGCTGGCGGATTCACGGGAGGTGGCTTAACCTAAGGCCGCTCCACCGAATCCTCCGCAAGGCCTTTGAATGAGCGAAGGCAGCAACCGTACGCCAAAACACCCCAAGCCTTGGAAAAGTAGTCCAAGGCTTGGGGTGTTTTGGCCTCAAAAGCAGCGGAGTACGCGTTTTACAGGGTGGGATGATTCGATGTTTTTTTGATTTCTTAGAAGGGTTTGCGCGGAGTATTTGGAGCGCCTTTTCGCTTGTCTTAGGAATCCAGCTGATTTTTCAAGATGGGGTCCGGTCGAAAGCCCTGAAGGTAGCGCATGTTCTCCAGGGTCAACACCCCCTGCCAATCGCGCAGCACGGAAGGCGGGATTTTCGCGTCGCCCCATTGCCAGTTGGGCAACCAGACGCCGTCCTTTGTGACCGTAGACTCTAAATACGGGCCGTACGCCTCGGCCGCCTCACGAAGCTCGGGATAAAGGGGATTCTCGCGCCCATTTAGAAACCAGTTCAGGTGCGGCAGGTACTCTTGAGTGTCGTCGTGCGTGAAGGAATCGGGAAGATGCGCACGAATCCGCTTCGCTAAAGCCGTCACAGCCTCTGGGGAGAACGCCCAAGGGGTCTTTTCAAGGGTTTCTAAGGCCTGGGCTAGGGAAACGCATTCATGGGCCGTCAGATCGTGCGTTGGGGTCAGAAGATCCTCGAGGGCCCGTTGAAGCGCAGCTTCGCAGCGCGCGCAAGTTCCCTCATCGAAACCTTTGGTGCGTAAATAGAAGGCGGCCAATTCCGCGCTAGGGTTCCACCCCCAAAAGAGCGCCTTCTCATCGACATCCCACCAAGGCGCATGGAGCCCCTGCGGGCGAACGGGGCCAAATACCGGCCAGGTTCCTTGGGCGCTTTGGGTTTTTTCAAGGTAGTGTTGCAACGGGCGGACCATGGATTGAGCCAAGGGCGGCAGCCCAAGCTCCACGAGCAGGCGAGCGGCGACGGCGCTGGCGATGGGGCTTGAAGAGGCTCCGCCAAGATCCGGCTCCAAGCCGTGCCCGAACCCCCCGTCTGAATTTTGGTAGGCCTTTAAGGCTTTTAAAACCATTTGGGCGGAGCCCTCTTCAAAGTGATACATCCAGCGAAAGACATCAAGGGCGCGGGCCGTGCGTAAATGGCGGTCCCGGATGGTGCGAAGTTTTAAGGAACCCATGGGATACCTCCTTATGAGGGGAAGAGGGGAAGAAGGGAAGCCTCTAGAAAAACAGGCGGATTTTCGAAACAAGCTGTGTCGCTTCTATAAAATCCTGTGGCGTGCTCGGGGCGGCTTTCGGGAAAATGATATACTGAAGGAGACAAACAGGAGGAATGACCATGGCGTTTTGGAATACAAAAAAGAGCCGTCTGAAAGGCCTTGGGCTCGGGGCCGACATTGCCGGAGAAATCCTGGATCGGACGAATGAAGAGATGGCCCAAATGACCCCCATGAACATCTTATTGGTCGGCAAAACCGGGGTGGGCAAATCCACCCTGATCAATGCGGTGTTTCGAAAAGAGCTGGCCCGCACGGGCATCGGAGCGCCGGTGACCGAACACATCGAGCGAATCACCAGGGAAGGCGTGCCCTTGGTGCTTTATGATACCAAGGGCTTAGAGCTGAGCGAAGCGTCCCAAAAGGCGGTGCAACAAGAAATCCGCAGTCTGCTGTATTCCTCGGATTCAGAAGGCGCCAAAGAGCCCCTACACTGCGTCTGGTTTTGTATTCAAGCCGGTTCCCACCGCTTGGAAGAAACCGAACGCATCTGGATCCAATCCCTCGCTCGCCGCCTGCCCGTCCTCGTGGTGCTCACCCAGGCCATCGATATCCAAGGGGCCAAGGCTCTGGCGGATTATGTGAAAAAGCAACGCTTGGGCATTGTGGATTGCATTCCCGTCGTTGCCTCGGCCTACGACATCGGGCCTTATACCCTTCGAAGCTACGGCTTGAAGGAGCTTGTGGGGAAAACGCAAGAGGCGATTCCTGAGGAAGCTCAAGGGGCTTTTCTCAACGCCCAGCAGGTGGATATTGAGCGCAAAGCCCAGATGGCCATGCGCTGGGCGCGCCGCTTTGTCACAGAAACCTTTTTGGTGGGCTTTGTGCCCATCCCCTTTGCCGATGCCCCCATCATCGCCGCCTCTCAAGTAGCGATGATGGCCAAGATCACATCCATCTTTGGAATCTCCTACGATCGAGCCATGATCGCCTCCTTGGTGGGCGCCATTGCAGGAGTCGGCGGGGCGGTGGTATCGGGACGGTCCCTGGTGGCCAACTTGCTGAAGCTGGTTCCCGGTGCGGGAGTTTTGGCTACGGGCGCCATTTCTGGAACCGCTGCCGCAGGCATCACTTGGACCTTGGCCACGGTGTACGTCAAAGCCATGAAAGAAGTGTGCCGTCGCGAGTACCGCGGGGAAGAGATGCTGCCCGATGAGATCCGTTATTTGGTGGAGCGCGAGCTGAAAGAGGTTTTGGACCGTGGCCGCTCTAAAAAACGTTAAGGGGTTGGAGCCACTGCAGGCTCGGGCGCCTCTAGCGTCACTTGTTCGTAAGGGATGCCGTTGAGGTCCAAAAGATGCAGGGCATAATCATCCATCCGATACCCTTCCCCATAATATATCTTTTCAATGCCTGATTGAATGATGGCTTTGGTGCAGTTGAGGCAGGGAAAATGGGTGACGTAGATTACGCATCCGCGCACGGGGATGCCCTCCTTCGCACAGTAGGAGATGCAATTGAGCTCGGCGTGCTGCGTTGCGATGCAGTGCCCATCCCGCATGGCGTGGCCCACCTCGCTGCAGTGCGGAGTTTTGCGGCCGACGCTGCCGTTGTAGCCCGTGGCTACGATGCGGTTTTCGCGGTTGACGATGATGGCACCAACGTTGGCTCGGTCGCAGGTGGAGCGCTCCGCGGCCAGTCGGGCAAGATTCATGAAGTAATGATTCCAATCCTGACGAGGCTTATCCGAAGTTTGACTTTTCACGTATTGATACGATGGATCCAAGGGGCATCCCTCCTTTAGGGGGTCTTTCCTCTTATTATAACTCACCTCGTCCACCGCGTGGACCAAAGAAGTGCAACCATCCTTAGGGTCCCCAAAAGACCTTAGGGCCCATGGAGCCATAGGAGGGCTCGCTATGATGAAAACAAAGAGAACGTCCAAGCACCCATCGCCCCATGCCGGCGATGCTCATCAAAAGACCGCGCCGGTCCCTGAGGCGGCCATGAGGGATTCCTCGAGCCCCAAGTCTACAGCGGAGGATTTGACGGAGCGGGAGCTGCAAGAGCGCAAAAAAAGAACCAAGGAGCCCGCAGCCAAAGAAAGGCAAGGGATGGGCCCCATCCCCCAAGAGGTGCCTCAATCCATTGAAGCGGACTCCTTAAAAGAAAGCAGCGACATCACTCGGGATGAAAAATTCCAACATGAGATCCACCAGCGAGAGGCCGGCGAAAAGGAAGCCCTGGCGGACTCCTTTATCCTTACTCGGGAAGAAAAGATCGAATCGGAATACCCGGCGGAGTTAAACGACATCTTGGCGGTTCAAGACGACGATGTTTTGGCGGAGCGTCTGGCCTACCTTCAGCGGCGGCTTATGGAGTTTAAGGTGCCCGTCATGATCGTTTTGGAAGGGGCCTACGCCTGCGGCAAGGGGCGCATCACCAACGAACTGCTCATGGGTCTGGATGCTCGGAGCACACGGTTCATCGGCACCAGGCCGCCCAGTGAAGACGATCTGATGAAGCCCTTTCTCACCCAATACCTAGAGTCCATCCCTTCCTATCGGACCTTTAACATTTACTACCGCTCCTGGTATTCCAACTACATCTACTATAAGCACCATTTCATCGCCCGGGATCGCTATCCAGATCCTGACATCCTCTTGGAGGAGATCAAGGCCTTTGAAAGGGGCTTGGCGGACGATGGTACCGTGATCATCAAATTCAAAATTCACATTGATCCTGAAAAGCAGAACGACAACATCCGTAAAATGCTCGCGTCGCCTTTGACCACCTGGAAGGCTCAGGAATATGATAAGTACAACAACGAAGCCTACGTTCGGGAGATGGAACGCATCATGGCCGAAACGGATATGCCTTATGCGCCCTGGTACCGCATCGACTACACGAAGAAGGCGGAAACCACTCGTAAGGTGATGAAAAAGGTTATTGAAATCCTGGGGGACCGGCTCAAAAAGGAAGAGCATAAAAAAGAAATCCCCCCCATGGATCGGGACGGGAAGTTCACGGGCAACACCGACGGCCCTTTACAGCGGGTGGATTTGACCCAGGACATTTGCGATAAAACCTATTCCAAAAAGCTCAAAGAGCTGCAACACCGCATGCGCGAGGTTCAGCACGCCCTTTATATGGAACGCATCCCTTTGATTTTAGTCTTTGAAGGCTGGGATGCGGCGGGCAAAGGGGGGGCCATTCACCGAATCATCGCAAACCTGGACCCCACGAACTACACCGTCAATACGACGGCGGCTCCCAACGATTTGGAAAAAGAGCACCAGTATTTGTGGCGCTTTGCTACGAAGTTCCCAAGAGCCGGACACATTGCCATCTGGGACCGCTCTTGGTACGGTCGCGTCATGGTGGAGCGCGTCGAAGGCTTTGCGACGGATGCGCAGTGGAACCGAGCCTATGATGAGATCAATCAATTCGAGGAAATCATGACCCACTATGGCGCCATCGTGTTGAAGTTCTTTTTGCACATCGATAAAGAAACCCAGCTTGCCCGGTTTGAGGCCCGTCAGGCAAACCCTGCCAAGCGCTGGAAGATCACCGATGAAGATTGGCGCAATCGCGAAAAATGGGACAAGTATACGGAGGCCGTCAACGACATGATTGAAAAAACCAGCACGCCCCGAGCGCCTTGGTTCATTATCGAAGGCAATTCCAAAAAGTATGCGCGCATCCGCATCCTCGACTGCATCACCACGGAGTGCGACAAGTATTTAAAGTATATTGATTACGGCAACGGACCCTACAGCCAAAAGAAAAAGGGCAAATAGCGCCAAGTGTCCAGGTCGGGAGGCTCCACAACTGGAGGCGTCCCGGCCTGGACACTTGACATCTTTGAGTGTGCGGTTTTGGCCCCTTGGGCCTAGGGTCTTTTGAATCGCTCGCTATAGGGGGCTGACCTTTGGCAAGGCATTAGTCGTCCTGGAGCCTACTGAGGATTTCTTCAATCTTCCGAACCCAGATCATGTGGTGATCGTTTTTACGCCAATAGTTCAAAAGAATGTGGTCAGCGGTACCTAATAGCTTTGTCCAATAAGATTGACTGGTGTTGAAGACGGCATCCAATAAGAAATGATCCGTTCCGGTCTTATGCAGCTGATCCAAAGCGGCCTCCAAGAGCTTCTTGGCGTGGCCTTGCCCCTGGGCGTTTTCACCGATGTAGACACCACCGATTTCACGGGCGCCCTGGGGGACAAAGATGCCTTGCTCCCTAAAGTAGTCGGTGATGATGTCCGTAATGGGAAGGATGCCGGCAAAGCCGGAAAGCTGTCCCTCGGTGTAGCTGCCAAAGAACACCGAGCGGGGGTTCTTCAGCTTATCTTGGATGATTTGCGTTTGCTCTTTAATCAGGGGGGCGTGCGGCTCATCGATCTCATTGTCGAGGAGCAGCTTTTGGTAGGTTTTTTCGAACAAAGGACGCAGGTCGGGGAAATCGTCCAAGGTCAATACACGAACTCCGGTAAATGAAGAAGTCATAAGCTCCCTTCCTTTCATGGGCCCCCCGTCCGGGGGCGAGGTTTGCTTTTCTTATATAGTATAAAGGGCAAAGATAGGAGCAGGGGCCTTAAGGAGAGGATCTTCAAAGGGATTTTACGTAACCTTAACAAATCTGATTTTTCTGAATGATAAAATGAAAACAGGTGATCTGCCCTTCTCTTTACGAACCCCGCCTCTTTCAAGGGTTCGGCGCATGAAATGGAGCCCCCAAATGGAAGCACTTTCCCTCAACAGCAGCAATTATATCAACCGCGAATTGTCTTTTCTGGAATTCAATCAACGGGTTTTGGATGAGGCGCGCGACTTAAACAATCCGCTCTTTGAACGGATGAAGTTTGCTGCCATTGTGACGTCCAATCTTGATGAATTTTATATGATCCGCTATGGATCCCTCTCCGATCAGATCGCCGCCGGATTGACCAAGGAAGATCCTTCCGGGCGAACGCCGCTGGAGCAGACGCGGGCCATTGACGAGCGCGCTCGCACCTTGCAAATGGATTTATACGATACCTTCAATCAGGAACTACTCCCTGCAGCCGAGGCCGTACAATTTCATTTTTTGCGGCGAGAAGAATGGACGGCGGCGCAAAACGAATACGTGGATCAACTTTATGAAGAAAGCATCTTTCCCGTGCTCACCCCCATGGTGGTGGATTCGGCTCGGCCGTTCCCGCTCATCATGAACAATACCCTGAACATCGCCTTGCAGCTGGCCGACAAGGAAGGACGCACCTTTTTGGGCACCGTCCAGGTCCCTTCGGTGCTGGAACGGTTTTATTCCATCCCCCATAAAAAAGGGCGGGCCATTGTTTTGTTGGAGGACATCATCAAAGGCCACTTGGCCCAGCTCTTTGATGCCTATCAGATCCGGGATCTTGCCTGCTATAAGGTTACGCGCAATGCGGACCTGGAGTACGACGAAGAGGATGCCCAGGATCTTTTAATGGTGATCAAGGAGACCCTCAAGCAGCGTAAGTGGGGTCGGGTGCTCAAGCTCGAGGTGGAAGAAGGGATTTCTGAGGAGCTGGTGAGCATCCTCATTGAGCGCTTTGAAATTGAACAAGAGAACGTTTTTTATCTGGACGGCCCGCTGGATCTGAGCTTTTTGATGAAAATCGCCAGCCTTCCGGGCTACGAAACCATGAAGTTTGAAAAAATCAACGCCATGCCGGTGCCTGAGGCGACGTTCCACCGGGACATTTTTCAGGCCATCAGCAAAGGCGACATTCTACTGCATCATCCCTATGAGAGCTTTGATTCCATCATCAAGCTCGTCAAAACCGCCGCCAAGGATCCCAACGTCTTGGCCATCAAAATGACCCTCTACCGCGTTTCGGGCAAATCTCCCGTGGTGGAGGCTCTGGCCGAGGCGGCGGACAACGGCAAGCAAGTGACGGCCCTGGTGGAGCTGAAAGCGCGCTTTGATGAAGAAAACAACATCAACTGGGCCCTGCGGATGGAAAAAGCAGGCTGCCATGTGATTTACGGCATCGTGGGCTTAAAAACACATTGTAAGGCACTGCTCATCATCCGCCGAGAAAACAATAAAATTAAGCGCTACGTGCATCTGGGGACTGGCAACTATAACGATGTGACCGCGCGGCTTTATACGGACATTGGCTTACTCACCACCAACGAAAAGCTGGGCGAAGACATCTCCAATATGTTCAACCGCCTCTCCGGCCAAACCAACATCCGGGAACTTAAAAAAGTGTCCCTTGCGCCAGACTATATGCGCAATCGCTTCAATGAACTGATTCGCAACGAGGCGCGCAACGCCCGCCAAGGCAAAAAAGCCAAGATCATCGCTAAAATGAATTCCCTCGTGGATCAAGAGATCATCTTAGAACTCTACAAGGCCTCCCAGGACGGAGTGGACATTGAACTGATCGTCCGAGGAATCTGCTGCTTACGCCCAGGGGTCAAAGGACTCTCCGAGCGCATCAGCGTGCGCAGCATCGTCGGACGGTTTCTCGAGCACTCCAGAGTCTTCTACTTCCACGACAACGGCAGGGATCTTTATTTCATCTCCAGCGCCGACTGGATGGAGCGAAATCTCAATAAGCGCATTGAGCTTTTGGTGCCTGTGGAGGACAAAAAATGCAAAGAGAAGCTCAAGGAGCTTCTGCGCATGACTCGGGAGGATACGGCGAAGGCCCGGATTCTGTTGCCCGACGGCAAATATAAGCGGGCGGAGAAAAAGGGGGAGCCTATGAACAGTCAAGAGGCGTTCATCGAACTTTCCCATCGCCGATTTGAAAAATATCGCAAAAAGGCCTTGAAGGAGGGCATGGTACATGAAGATTAGTCTTTGCAAACACACCCCTAATGTGGACAAGGTGGTGCGGTTTTTGGATCGCAATCTGCGCAAGGTGAAGATTGACGTCAAGGGCTGCATCGGAGAATGCAAAAGCTGCAAAAAATGTGTGGTGGCCGAGCTGGACGGGGAAGTATTAGAAGCTCAGGATGCCTATGGCCTTTTGAAAGAGATCCGTAAGGTTTTGCGCAAGAAGGATCAGCTCAGTCATCTAAAGGATGAGGAGCTAAAGGACGCTAAAAAACAATGGAAGGAAGAGTTGGAGCGTCCTTTGGGCAAAGACCGCAAAAAAGAAGCTCCTCGCAGCGAAACGACTCAAGAGCAGGCAGCGGCGAAAGGAAAGGGGAAGAGGGCCCAAGAAGTCCGTGCGAAAAAAACCAACAAGCCTTCTGAGAAAAAAGAGGAAAAAAAAGGCGCCCTCAAGGACTCTGAAAAAGAACGGCCAGAGGATGACGTCATGGATCTCACGTTTCATGGCGTTGGCACAGATCTTAAGGCGAGCCTCATAGGCGATGAGATCGTCTTGACGGTTCCCAACGAGCAATTTTCCCTAGATCGACTGAAGATCCAGGTTCATTTCGGACGCTTCGGCACAAAAAATTCCACCTATGAGGTGGTACGTACGATCCCTTCTAAAGAAGAAAAAACCAAGGCTTTACTAGAAGAGAAGCAGCAAGAGGCTGCGCAGGTCATGGCGTTCACAGCGCCGGATCCCGCCCCGGCAAAGCCCCTTCAAGCCCTGAAGGACGAAGGGGAGGAGAACGGACCAGCAAAAGGCAAGGGGTCGGTGGAGAACGATCGAAAAAAAGAAGAGAATCCTAAAAAAGAAGCGACGACCGCGAAAGGAAGTTCAAAGGGAACGGTGGAGCACTAGGTTTTTGAACCTTATGCGTAGCGCCGCCGCAGCTCTTTCGTTGGGGAACGCAAACGTTCAATCCGGGATGCCCCAAGGGGGATTCCGGATTGCTTCCTTTTTTAGCAGTTTAATGCAGGACGCTCCAAAGAAGGCCGTAGCGCCCCATGGGATAGCTGCGGCTTGTCCTTGGGGCGTGCTACAATAAGAAAAGAGAAAAGCCCCCCCAAAAAGGGGCCATTACAGACGGGGAGGGAGCGCATGAGCGAGGTTCGGTTCATACACAGTGCAGATTTTCACTTGGATGCGGCAGGTCAAGACGACGACGGCCTTGTTTTTTTGCGTCGACAGGCCCTGACTCAGGTGGTGGACCGCTGCACCGCGACCGGCGCCCAACTTTTGTTTTTGGCGGGAGACCTTTGGGACCAAGAGGCGGTGCGCCGGGAGACCTTGACGTTCATTCGAAAAGAACTAGCCCGAGTGCCCAAGGTGCGCATCTTCATCGCTCCAGGGAATCATGACGCCTGGGGACACAACAAAACCTGGACCCAGGAGGGCTGGAGCGACAACGTGCATATTTTCTCGGACTTTTCCTTTGTGGAGCTTCCGCAGTATAAGGTTCGGGTATACGGTGCCGGCTTTACCTCCCGCTGGAGTGCATCGTCGCTTTTGCCAGAGAATCTGTCGTTAGATCCTCAATGGATCAATGTCCTCGTGATGCATGGGGAGGTGGGCGCACCCAGCGATTACAACCCCATGCCCTGGGAGCGCCTCGTTCTCTTCGACTATTGTGCCCTAGGGCACCGCCACGAGTATGAGCTGCTGGCACCGCCAGCCAAGGGCGGATACCCGGGATCTGCGGCGGTGACGTCCTTTCGGGATTCTTCCCTGAAGGGGTGCCTACAGGGAGTGTTTCGTGAGGGGACGGTGCACACGGATTTTTATCCTTTGCACGGACCGCTGCTTCAGGAAATGAGCTTGCCGCTGCGTGGCGACGAGAGCTTGGACACGCTTGAGGCCGCCATCGTGAACCTTCAGCAAAGCTCTTTTGGGTACCTCACCCTTCGCCTCACGGGGCGCATCGCCAAGCGGCCGCCCATCGAGGAGCTGACGCGCCGATTGCAAAACCCCATGCTGCGTCTTTTGGATGAAACTCGGGAGCAGAGGGATTATGAGAGCCTCGCCAAGGAGAATAGCCTTCGGGGGATTTATACTCGGCGACTTTTGGCCAGTGAGGATCCTTTGGCACAAGAAGCCTTGGAGGCGGGGTTGGATGCTTTGGAAGGGGAGTGGTTGCCATGATCCTCAAAGAACTTCACCTCATCGCTTTTGGAGGCATTACGGAGCGGACCGTTAGTTTGGATCGCGGTCTTTGGATGCTGACGGGAGATAACGGCACAGGCAAATCCACCCTGGCGCTGTTCATTCGATCCATGCTCTATGGGTTGGGGGAGGAACGGCGAAAAGAGGAAGTCTCCCTGCGCGAGCACATTGTCCCCTTACAGGGGGATTTGGCTCGGGGCCGTATGATTTTGGAGACTTCGGGACGACTTTTGGAGATTCAACGGGTTTTTGGCCGCTCCAAGCGCCAGGATCTGCGCACCTTGACGTATTTGGATGATGGCACGAGCCCGCCCTTCCATGAAGAACCTGGAGTTTGGCTTTTGGGCATTTCCCGGGAGACCTTCGATCGCATTCTCATGGTGGGGGAGCCGGGCCCCAAGGTACAGGGGGCCAAAGGGGAGGAGCTGACCACGCGGCTGATGAACCTTTCGGTCACAGGGGATGAGAGCCAGAACGCGAAAAAGGCCCTGGAGGGCCTTGCATCGCAGATCAAGCGATTGCATAGTCCCCGGGGGAACGGGGAGATCGACCGCTTGGAAACAGAGCTTTCCGCTCTGGAGAAAAAAAGGAGCGCTTTAAAAGAGAAGGAACAACAGCGCCTGGAAGAGGAAGCGGTCCTTCGGACCAAAAAAGAAGAATTGCGCGAGCTGATGCGCCAAGAGGCGGTCCTTGAAGAGGAAATGGCCGCGCTGGTCAGCCTGCAAGAGCAGGAGGGCTATGAGCGGGCTTTGGTCCTGTTGGCTAAAAAAGAAGATTTGGAGCGCCGCATTCAAGCCAATAGCCCCCCGGTGAAGGGGGACTCCTTACAGGCGCTATTAAAAGAGGCTGCAGTGGCCGCCAAGGCCGAGGCGACTTGGCAGGAAAGCGCCAAGCGCCACAACGAAGGGGTTCGTCGCCTCTTGGCCATGGAAAAGGAGCTGCAACGCACGGGAGGCGATGGGGCCCGAACCGAAGGCTGCCAGGAGGATCTTTTCACCCTGCAAACACTTCAAGAGTTGGCCAAAACCCCAAAAGGGGCCGCCTTGGTGGCCGCAGCCCGTCTAAGCGACAAGAAAAAAAAGCGCACAATAGGGGGCTGGACCCTGCTTTGCGTTCTTGGCTCACTGGGGGGGTATTTTCTTGCCGCATCGTGGAGTCCTTCGGCCTGGATTGCTTTCTTTGTCGGGTTCTTTTCGCTGGGGCTGCTCTTGTTTTTGGCCTTTATGGCCGCAAAAAGACAGGAAAAAACGGAGCAAAATGCCCGCCAAAAGTTGGCGGCGCTGGGGGTTTCGCCGACGTCTTTGGCGCGTCTTCAAGGCGAGGATCAAAGCCATGAGGATCTGGCCGCCCAGCGAATGGCTCAGATGCTCTCGCCCAAAGAGCGTAGCTCCCTGGAAGTCGCTTATGCCAAGGCAAGACGGGATGTGTCGCAAAGCCAAGCAAATCTTTTGGAAGAGAAAAAGGCGGCGCAGCTTAAGGTGCAAGGGGTGCAGTCGCATCTTTCGCCCCTGGGGCTTAACTGGCACGAAAACGCTCGGGCGGTTTTGGAAGATTTCGCCCGATGCGAGGCGCAATGCCGCGAGGAATTGGCCGCTCTAGATGCGGTGCAACAGGAACTGCAAGAGCTTTCGACGACGCAAAACCTCAACCCCATCCTTTTGGAACCCAAGCCCCTTCATCGGGCTCAGTTGCAGTCGGAAAAGCTTCGTGCCCAAGCCCTGCGGGAGGAGAAAAAGCAACTGGAGCTCTCCTTGCGCAGCCGCTCTGAGGAGCTTGCTCGCCGGGAGGCCCAGATGGCTTCGGCGGGGGAAGGGGCCGCGGCGCTTCGGATCTTGGAGGAGGAAAAAGCGCGTAAAGCCCAGGCGCTATCGCAGGCGGCTCACAAAAAAGCGGTGCTGGAATTAGCGCTTGCGCATCTAAAAGAAAGCTATGCCCTCATCCAAAGGGATTACTTGCCCGTTGTCAGTCAACGCGTCAGCGAGTATTTTGGGCGACTGACAAGGCTTGAGAACCCCCAGGTTCTTTTGCGGGGAGACTATACCATGAAAGTCCTCCTTCAAGGAGAATGGGTGTCCATGGCGTATCTTTCCAAGGGCCATCGGGATCTTCTCTGGCTTGGACTAAGGCTTGCCCTTTGTGATATAATTTTTGAGGGTGCGGACGTCCCGTTGATCTTCGATGACAGCTTTCTGCACTTGGATGACGACCATCTTAGCAACGTGCTCAGTGTCTTGAGCGAAAGGAAGAACGGACAGGTGTTGATCTTGAGCTGTCACCCGCGAAGGGGCGATGAGCGCGGGATGGATGTTCGTGTGGATTAAGCATGGATTATGTGGTCCTGGACCTGGAATTTAATAATATGCAAGGGGTCCTGGCCAGCTTGAATGATTATTTGAGCCGTCAAAATGCTCCGCGGCGCCACCAATACCCCAATGAAATCATACAAATCGGCGCCGTGCGCTTGAATAAAGATTTTGATGTGGTGGAGGAACTCAACCTCATTGTTCGAAATTCCTTCTACAAAACCTTAAACCCTTATATTTCCCTCATGACGGGGATTACCCAAGAGCAGATGGATGAAGGCGTTTATTACCCGGAAGCCATGGAACGCTTGGCGGCTTTCTCCGAAGGAGCGGCCCTAATTACTTGGGGCCTTTCTGATTTATTGGAGCTGATCCGCAACGCCCACATGCACCAGCTGCCCATGACCATCATGGGCACTCGCTACTTGGATCTGCAACAGTGGATGATGCTGCGCTCTGGCGCCCATCAAACGCCCAGCCTAAAAGGCACCTTGGATGCCTTGGCGATTCAGGTGGACGAGACCCTTCTCCACGATGGCTTTTATGACGCCAAAGCCACAGCGTTGGTATTAGAAGCCGCAGCTCGGCGCTACGGCCCCTTGGATGGCTTTAAAAATTCCGCCGTCCTCTTTGGGTCGGACTGTGTCGTCATTCACGGCATCCGGGTGCGGGATATCCCCGATGGGGAGATTACCATGCGTTGCCCGCTGTGCGGGGCCGAAATATCCTACGATCAGTCCTTGACGCCCACGGCCCATCGGATTCATTCCATGTACCACTGCAACGGCTGTTCTTCGCAATTTATGGAAGAGCTCTCCGTCAAGGAAAACATGACGGGCGAGCGCACGTATTTCAAAAAAATACGCAAGATTTCCCAGGAGCATTACGGCTACATCCTTGCTCAGCGGCGCCAGAAGCGCCAAGAAGAGGGCCGCAGCCCGAGCAAGGGGACCCGTCGAAAAAAATAAATAAAATATTATAATTTATCCCATGAATTGTCTTTTTCATGGTACACTTGTACTATCAATGGACAGGAGAATCATATGAACATCATGTTATTCCTCACCCCGAAGGATGAGACGGTATTCGAACCCCTTGATGCCACGCTAAAGGACGTTCTGGACCGGATGGAACGGCATCGGTTGACGGCGATTCCAGTCATTGATTCCCACGGCCGATACGTGGGCACGCTGACGGAAGGAGACATCCTTCGCGTCATCAAAACCCAGCCGTTTCAATCTTATGCCTCTTTATCTTCGTTGATCATCGAGGACATCCCACGGATGACCAAACACCGCCCCGTGAATGTGCAGGCGGAGTTTGATAAATTAGTCTCCCTTGCCATGGGACAGAATTTTGTACCCGTGGTGGATGATGCCAAAACCTACATCGGCATCGTGAAGCGGTCCGATATTATTCAACATTGCTACCAAACCATGATTAATAAGCCCGAACATCGGGCTCTTTAATACAAGGCTGAGGGAAACTCTCAGCCTCATTTATCGCAAGATAAATACTTAGATTTTGATCATCTGCGACGTGCGATGATCCAGGAGGGAACAACAGTATGGAAAAAGAAAACATGAACACTCAGGAAGAAGAAATGATGACTTCTGAGGGTCCGGCGGAGGAAACCAAAGTGGAAGAAACCGCCAAGGAAGCCACGGCTGTAGAAGCAGCTGAGGTCGAAGAAGAAGAGATGAGCATGGAGCAGGGCATGGCTGAATTGTCCAACATGAGCATCAAACCCGGCCAGGTATTGGACGGAAAAGTCATCAAAGTCACCCCTGAGAATGTGTTCGTGAACATCAACTACATGTCCGACGGCATCATTCCTCGGAATGAATTCTCGGACGACCAAACCGCGGATCTCACGACGCTGATCAAAGAAGACGATGAAATCAAGGTTTCAGTGGTCAAGGTTTCCGACGGCGAGGGCAATGTACTGTTGTCCAAGCGCAGAGCCGAGCAGGACGCTGCCGTTCAAAACATTGAGCGCGTCATGGTGGAAAACACGCCGGTTCTTTGCCGGATCAAAGAAGCCGTCAAAGGTGGATTGCGCGTTGAAGTGATGGGGCTGCCTGGATTTATGCCGGCTTCCTTAGCTTCCGCCTCCTTCATCCGCGATTTGAGCATTTTCGTGGGCAAGGAATTGGAGTGCCAGGTTATTGAATTTGACCGCCACAAAAAGCGCGCCGTCGTTTCCAGAAAGGAACTCGATCAGGCTGAACGTGCTGAAAAGAGAGCTCAGGCGCTGACCCGCCTGCAAAAGGGCGATGCAGTCGAAGGAACGGTCACCAAGCTCATGAACTACGGAGCATTCATTGACATCGGCGGCGTTGAAGGATTGGCGCACATCTCCGATCTCTCCTGGGGCCGCATCAAGACCCCGGCCGATGTTATTTCCGAGGGAGAAACCGTCCGGGTGCTCATCCAGGACATCAACCAGAACACTGGAAAGATCAGCCTGTCCTTAAAGACGCCTGAGAGCGATCCTTGGAGAAACATCGACAAGTACACCGTGGGCGAGTCCTACACCGGAAAAGTCATGAACATCATCAAGTCTGGAGCCTTTGTGGAATTGGAGCCGGGCCTTGAAGGATACCTACACATTTCCCAGTTGTCGGAAGGCAATGTGGAAAAAGTGGAGGATGTGGTTCAAAAGGGACAAGAAGTCACCGTCCGCCTGAGCGGATTGGACAAAGAGTCCAAGCGGATCAGCCTCTCCATGAGAGAGCCCGGATCCGACCGCGACTTCCAAAGAGCGCCCAGAAGAGACCGCTTTGAATCCTCCGATCGCAGAGAGCGTGAACCAAGACAGCGCCGGGAGAGAGGATCTCGTCCTTCCCGTGGCGGCGGTTACGAGCGTCGGACCCTGGATCGTGGATACACCGACAAGGTGGACAATCTGACCATTGGCGATGTCTTTGGCGATCTGAAAGCCAAAATGAATTTCGACGACGAAGACTAAATGTAAGCAAGAAAGACCCGTTGCTTTCTCGCACAGAAGGCCACCCAGCATCGGGTGGCCTTTTTTCAAACCATTCGGGCGAGGATTCCTAGGATCCGCCCAACGTTCTTGCCGTCGGAGGCTGAACGAAGCCTCAGCCCTTCGCGAAAGGAGATTTGATATGAAGCATTTTATTCATGCCCAAGACCTCTCACCCCAAGAGCCCATCCGTTTTGTTGATGTGCGCTTTGACCTGAAGGATCCTGCTTTGGGGCGGGCCCTCTACGAAAAAAGTCATTTAAAGGGGGCTGTATTCCTAGATTTGGAGAAGGATTTATCTGCGCCCAAGCGCCACGGAACGGGCAACCATCCGCTGCCCGAGAGGAATAAGATCCAAGAGCGCCTCTCGCAGTTGGGGCTCTCCCCCCAAGAATTCATTGTTCTCTACGACAACGGAGATCAAACCTGTGCCCCCAGGGCCTGGTTTGTGCTGACGTGGCTGGGCTACCAAAATGTGCGGGTCCTTTTGGGCGGAATGAAATCCGCCTTGGCCCAAGGGTTTGAAGCGGACGGTAACGTCCCGGAATATCAGCCCGTCGCGCTTTCTTTGACGCCCCATGAGGATCGACTGGTGGATCTTTCGGTGATTCTTGACTACAGTAAGGGCAATCGTCCTGGGGAAGCTTTGGTGGATTCTCGGGCGCGTCTTCGCTACCTGGGCGAGCAGGAGCCTTTATATCCTGTGGCGGGGCACATCCCCTACGCCTTGAACTTTCCTTTTGAGGGGAACTTCACCCCAGAAGGCGATCTTCGCAGCATCGATGAATTGAAGGAGCGCTTTGCGTCCCTCTACGGCAAAGAGGCCCTCTATGTGTCCTGTGGCTCTGGGGTTACCGCTTGCGCGAACTACATGGCCATGGAGGAAGCGGGCTTGACGCCCCGGCTTTTTGTGGGCAGCTACAGTCAATGGCTCGCGCAGGGACTGCCCGTGGAGACCATTGAGCGCTTATGAAGCGCGTAGGAATGCGCACGCTCAAGACCGGCTTTGCGGTGTTTTTAGCGGCTTTGGTGGCGCGACCTCTCAATCCGGACAATCAGTTCGTCTTGCTGTTCACGGCCCTCATCGCCATGGACTCTACCGTCTCAGCCACCTTTGAAAATGGAATCAAGCGAACCATGGCCACGGCGGTGGGGGCCGCCGTCGCTCTTTTGATGGTTTACACCCACCTATCGCTTTACCTGGCCGTGCCCGTGGCGGTGATGTTGCTCATCGTCGTGGCCAACCGATTGAAGCTCTCTGGCTCCATTGGCATCTCGGGCGGTGTGACCATCTTGATTTTGCTCAACGGCTATTCCGGCGTAGAGCCTTACCTCTACGCCCTGTTGCGCATGCGCGATACCATCATCGGCATCGGCATCGCCATGGCGGTTAATCTGTTGATTTCCCCGCCGCGCCACAGTCTGCGCCTTTTGGACGAAACTCAGGGGCTCCGCTTAGAAACCCACGCCATTTTGGAGAAGATCTTTCTTTATGGCGTCTGGGAGGATTTGGAGCTCTATCGCCAAAAGGTGGAGCAGTTCGGGCGGGATCTTGAAACGGCCCGGGATGAAATCACCTTGCGCAAGGATCTTGTCAGTCAAAAACTGGCCTTGTACCGAAACCTTGTGAAGGCCTATGAGGCGATTCTCGTGTATTTGGAGAACCTGTCGTTGATGCCAAAGAACCTTGCGATCTCCTCGGACAATCAAAAGGATCTCGCATCTTTACTAGGTCATGAGCTCGAAGAAATTCTTCCCATGGCTAAGGAGGGGGGCGCGAAGGATGAAATCATCTTCAACTACACCCTCTCCCGATTGTTGCAACGCTTTAAGCAAGCGCAAATGCTGCAAAAGGATTTGGAAGCCCTCAATGGAAAAATTGCATAATCATGGAGCGCTCCTCCAGCGAACAATCGGTCAAAAAAAGGAAACCCTAACAAGACACCGGGATTTTGGTTAATGGTTTAACAATTTAAGGGGAGATTCTTTCCTTTGTTCGTAATTTTTCTTTGACGGCCCATGAATTATTATGTACAATTGGAAAGGAGCTCGGCCGAAGCTTTTCGACGGAGCTCCTTTCATATTACAACCTATTTTTTTTAGGAGGATCACGATGGCTGATTACTACAAACTGGCCCTGGAACAACACGAAAAGTGGCAGGGGAAACTCTCCACGGAACTAAAGATGCCCTTGGAAACCAAGGACGACCTGTCCATTGCCTACACCCCGGGGGTCGCCAAGCCCTGCTTGGAGATTCAAAAGAACCCAGAAGACGTCTATAAGTATACTTGGAAGGGGAACGTAGTTGCCGTGGTCAGTGATGGGACGGCAGTTCTTGGCTTGGGTGATATCGGCCCCCAGGCGGCCATGCCCGTTATGGAAGGCAAATGTGTCCTCTTTAAACACTTCGGCGGGGTTAATGCGGTGCCCCTTTGCATCGATACGAAAGATACCGAAGAAATCATCCGCTTTGTCAAGCAGGTCGCGCCGACCTTTGGCGGCATCAATTTGGAGGATATTTCCTCCCCACGCTGCGTGGAGATTGAACGGCGACTAATTGAAGAGTTGGACATCCCGGTGTTCCACGACGATCAGCACGGAACGGCCATCGTGGTCACTGCTGGATTGATCAACGCTCTGAAGCTCGTGGGGAAAAAGCCCGAAGACTTGAAGGTCGTTGTTTCCGGAACGGGAGCCGCAGGGTCCTCCATCATTCGCATGATCCGCGATTTTGGCGTGCCCACCGTCTATGCCTTCGATTCTCGCGGCATCATCCGGTCTTCGGCCTGCGAAGGGTACAACTTTGTGAAAAAAGAGATCGCCCAGAGGACCAACCCTCAGGATGAAGCGTTGACCCTTGCGCAAGCCATGATGGGTGCGGACGTCTTCATCGGGGTGTCGGGCCCCGGCGTTTTGACCAAAGAAATGGTCGCTTCCATGAATCAAGACGCCATCCTTTTTGCCATGGCCAATCCGGAGCCGGAGATCGCCTACGCCGATGCCGTAGCTGCTGGCGCACGCGTGGTGGGCACCGGACGCTCGGACTTTCCCAATCAAGTGAACAACGTGTTGGCATTCCCGGGCCTCTTCCGCGGCGCCCTCTCCGTGCGCGCCCGTAAGATCACCGACGAAATGAAGTTTGCAGCCGCACAGGGGCTGGCCTCCCTCATCGCTCCTGAGGAATTGACGGAAGAATACGTCATCCCCAAGCCCTTTGATCCCCGTGTCGCAAAGACCGTGGCCCAAGCCGTAGCCCAAAAGGCTGTGGAGCAGGGACTCAACCGGATTCCCTTGGAGGAGAACTAGTATGGAACCTAAGAAAAAATCCAGCCTGACGATCCTGGGGCTGCCCCTGCCCCTTTACCTCATTGTGTTTGCCCTAATGATCGCGGCCATTGCCTTCAACATCCTGCCCAACGGCCTCATCGGCGCTCTATTATTCATGATGGTGACGGGCGCCCTCTTGGACCTCATCGGAAACCATACCCCCATCATCAGTACCTTTTTTGGCGGCGGCCCCATGGTCATCATCTTCGGAATGGCCGCGCTGGCTTACTTTAAAGTTATCCCCGCGCCCGTTATCAAGAACGTCGACACCTTCATGAAAGGTGGGGAATTCCTCAACTGGTACATTGCCGCTCTTATCGTGGGATCGATTCTTGGCATGAATCGTAAGCTCCTCATCAAGGCGGCCCTTCGCTACATTCCCACCATCGCGGCGGGCGTGGCCATGGCGTTGCTCTTGGTCTCCTTAGGCGGACTGATGTTCTCGCAATCTCCTGCTGAATCCATCGCCTACATTGGAATCCCCATCATGGGCGGCGGCATGGGGGCCGGCGCAGTACCCATCGCCGATGTCTTCGCCGGGGCCATGGGCCTTAAAAAAGAAGTTATTTTGTCTCGGCTGGTGCCGGCGGTTGCGCTTGGAAACGCTATGGCCATCGTCGCCGCAGGAGTGCTTCATCGCATCGGCCAAAAGCGTCCCTCCCTTACGGGAAATGGCAAGCTGATGGAAGTGGGAGACGACGGATTTCATTTGGCGGATGAGAAAGAAGAAAAAGGGCCCAGCCTCGCCGATTACGGCATCGGATTGGTGCTTTCCGCATCCTTCTATGTTTTGGGAAACCTCATCGGCTTTGGACTCAAAAAAGTAGGGCTCAACATTCATCCCTACGCTTGGATGATTATTTCGGTGGCTATAATTAAGGCTTTGGACCTTATGCCCAGACACCTAGCCAAAGCTTGTGCCAACTGGTATCAGTTTGTGGCAAAGAACTTTACCTCTGCGTTGTTGGTGGGCATTGCCTTGGCGTACACGGATATGAAAATGATCATTGAAGCCTTCTCGCCCCAGTATGTGGTCCTTTGCTTTTTGGTCATCGTGGGCGCCGTTTTGGGGACGGCTCTTGCAGGAAAAGCCCTGGGCATGTATCCCATCGAATCGGCCCTCACCGCCGGGCTTTGTATGGCCAACATGGGCGGAACCGGAGACGTAGCCGTGCTCACCGCCGCAAAGCGCATGGAATTGATGCCTTTTGCGCAGATTTCCTCCCGTTTGGGCGGTGCGTTGATCATTCTATTGGCCTCCATACTCATCCCCATATTCTTTTAACAAATGCCGTTATGGCGTGAATCCTCGCGGGGGGTCTCTTTTCTTCTTCAAGAAAGGACCGTTCGCGAGGGTTCTTTTTTTCTTGCGTATCCCTTCGTGCGTGGAGCCTCTGAGAGATCGGCGGCGCTTTTTATTGCAGCTTTTGAGAACTGGAGATCCAGGGCAAAGGGGGTTTAAGAGGGAGTAAGAGCCAGCCCCGAGAGCAAAGTGGGGGGCTCTCCTACGAACTTTTAAGGAAAATTGGAACAAAGTATGAATAAAAACCATAGGAAAAACAATGAGAAAAAGGATATGATTTTGGGAAATGGAGCATAATCCTGGGGTATGGGGCGAAGAAATCAAAAAGAAACTGCATTCTTTGGCCATCAATACGGGGTTTCGTGGGTTAGAAACGGCCCATTTGGGGTAACGGGAACTTCAAGGCTTCAAAAGATGAGCTGGAGAAGCGTCCAGAGAAAGATCATAAGGAAAGAATAAAAGAATTAGGCAAAAACGAAGGAATAGAATATAAATTGAAGAAAAGCAAAAACCATGCATGGCTCGTAGAAGAAACCAACCATGCATGGTTTAGGTCATAAAAAGCAAATATGCTTATTTAGAGACATAACGAGTAGGGGTCTATTCCTGCGTTTCGTCTTTTTCCTTGCGATTGGGAGTTCCGTAGACGTCTTCAATGACCGTCAGCAGGCCTTGGGCAAAATCGCTGAGTTCTCCGTTGGAGGCAAACGCCACGCAAAGGGTTTTTACGGAGGTTTCGGGCAACACATCAAAGGGCGTGACGCCGCGAAGGTCAAGCGTTTCAAGTTGGTGCTTGGGAATCAAGGTGATGCCATAGTTTTTGCGGATCAGATTCAAAATGGTGTCCATAGAATTTAAGGAGAGAACTTGAGAGGTGATGATCCCAAAATTATCTTTGAGATACCGAACAAAATATGAATCGTCGTGCGAGGTGGATTCCATGAGAATTCTCGTATGATTGAGGTCCCCTGGCGAGATCGGCGTCGAAGGATCTGATTTTTGGCGCTGGGCTAAGGGACTGTCCTCACCCACCAAAAGAACGACGGGCTCTTCTTTGATGATTTCGGTCTTGTAGCCCGGCATGGTGCGGTCCACGAGAGCAAAATCAATTTTTCGATCCTCCAAGAGCTCTTCAAGGTCTCGCTCGTCCTGGACTTCTCGAATGGCGATGTCCACGTCGGGGAATTGGGCTTGGAAGGGAGGCAAGATGTCCGGAAGGACTGAGGCGCTACTGTGGGCGCAAAGTCCCAAGGTGACCTTTCCCTTGGCGCCATGCTTGACGTATTCCATCTCATCGAGGAAGCGCTTGCCGATCTCCAAAATGCTGCGGGCATGATTGATGTAGACTTCTCCAAAATAGGTGGGGGTCATGCGACGATTTTCCCGGGAAAACAATTCTTTGCCCAGATTATTTTCCAAATTGCGGATGTAGAGGGAAAGGGCGGGCTGTGAAATGCCAAGGATTCCGGCGGCACGGGTGAGATTGCCAATGTCAGCTAGGGTGACCACATACTTTTGTTCTTTTAGTTCCATGGGATTACCTCTTTTCATGCGGGTGGTCCCGCTTCTTTCTATATAGTTATATTATAGATAAAACGATGAATGTGTGTAACAAAATGGCGCAGTTTTTTATACATTTTACAAAAAAGTAATATAGCCGTGGGAATTGACCAACAGATTATGGGTGAAAAAATAGTTAATCGCATCAATCCATCATCCCAAACGGCCTGTTTACACATTTTCCAATGATGGAAAGAGTTTCAATGGCGCAATAAAAAGTTCACTTATGAATGTTTCTAAAGTATTAATATTTTAGGAGGAACCTTCATACTATTAAAAGGTTCCGGAGAAATTCTTTGGTTTTGTTTGAGTTCGTCCAAAAAATTAAGAGTAAAAAGAGAAGCGTTTCCTCGGTGGGGTTCTGCCGGAATTTCTTTGGGGAAAAATGGGAAAGGAGGGGTCTTGGGCGGGGGCCGAAGAGTTGTTTCTGCGCCCTTCGAATGGTAAGATGAATGAGTATGTAACTTGCTCAAATAAAGGATGATTTTATGATCGTTGTATTGGCTTCCCAATCGCCTCGGCGTCAGGAATTGATTCGATATCTTTTGCCAGAATATCTCACGGATCCCTCTGATTTTTCGGAGCGGTCGGTGCCCTACAACGGGGATCCCGCCGCGTACGCCATAACCTTGGCCAAAGAAAAAGCCCAGGATGTGGCCATGCGGCATCCCTGCGACCTTATTTTGGGGGCAGACACCATCGTCGTCTTGGACGAGGAGGTATTGAATAAACCCAAGGATCGTTCGGATGCCCGACGCATGATCCGCCGATTGCAAGGCAGAAGCCATACGGTGATTACCGCCTACGCTATTTTATGGCCGGAAAAAGGCATCGAGCGCCTGGGCTATGAAGCCACGGAGGTTCACTTTGCCTCCATGGATGCCCTGGAGATCGAAGACTATCTTTCCCGGGACGACTGGTCCGGCAAAGCCGGAGCCTACGCAGTGCAAGGAGCGGCGGCCCCCTATATCACCTCCCTTCACGGAGATTTTTATACCGTGGTGGGGTTGCCGGTGGCTGCGTTATACAAAGAATTTAAAGAATTAGGGGTTTGGCAGGCCTTGCCGCGCTGATCCTGATTGCAAGAAGCGAATTTTTTCGAGGAAATCCAACACCTGAAAAGGAACGATTTTCATGGAACAACGAATTCAAGATCTGCCCCGAATGGAGCGTCCTCAAGAACGACTGACCAAATACGGCGCGAGCTTTTTATCCAACGCAGAGTTATTGGCGGTCATTCTTCGCTCGGGAACCCGAAAGGAAGGTATTTTGGGCCTCACGGGCAAGCTCTTGCGGGATTTTGGAGGCCTCAACGGCGTGCTGAACGCTGATTTTGAGGAGCTGACCCAGCAACAGGGCATTAAAAACGTCAAAGCCACGCAGCTTTTGGCGGTGGCGGAATTGGCCAAGCGCTATCGAAGCTACCGCTCGGGTGAAGAATATAAAATCTCCACCCCGCACCACGTGGCAGACCTTTTGCAGACGGAGATGAGGGATCAAAAACGGGAAGTCCTAAAAGTAATCATCCTCAACACCAAAAACGTGGTGTTGGGGGTGGTGGATGCTTCCGTGGGGACGCTCTCCAGTTCTATCGTGCATCCGCGCGACATTTTCCGCAGCGCCATCACGCGCAATGCGGCCAGTATTATTTTAGTGCACAATCATCCCTCCGGAGATCCCACCCCTTCAGGGGATGACATACATTCCACGAGAAGAGTCCAAGAAGCGGGGACAATCCTAGGCATTGAGCTTTTGGATCACGTCATCATCGGGGGATCGGAATTTATCAGCCTAAAGGAAAAGGGATTTTTGTAACGGAACATCAGAAGGAGACCGGGAGATATGAGTTTATTTAAAAAGCACAGCGAATTAGCCATTGATTTGGGCACCACCAATTCCTTGGTATTTATCAAGGAGAAGGGCATTGTCCTTCGAGAACCTACCGTGGTTTGCTACAACACGGAACGCGATGTGGTGGAGACTGTGGGTCAGGATGCCCAGCGAATGATTGGGCGCACCCCGGGGAATATGGTGGCGGTACGTCCTTTGCAAGACGGGGTGGTGGCGGAATACGACATGACCGTGGAGATGCTGCGCTACCTCGTGAGCAAAACGGTGCCAAAAACCGCCTTCACCACCCCACGGGCGATTATTTCTCATCCTTCAGGCGTCACTCAAGTGGAATTGACGGCCTTGCGCCGCGCGGCGGAGGAAGCGGTGGGAGACGATGTGCTTTTGATGGAAACCGCTCTCTCGGCGGCCATGGGAGCGGGTCTTCCCGTTTTTGACCCCATCGGCACCATGGTGGTGGACCTTGGCGGCGGCACCACAGAAATTGCCGTCCTCTCCTCCGGCGGCATCGTCATTGCCCGATCCCTTCGGGTGGGGGGCGAGGAACTCGATGAAGCCATCATCTCCTATGTACGACGGCACCTAAAGCTCCTCATCGGGGAGCGGACGGCCGAAGAAATCAAGATCAATCTGGGCGTAGCCAAAACCAAGAAAACCTTGGACGCACGCGGCTATTTGGATACGGAGTACGAGAAATCCATGCAGATTAAGGGACGGGATCTGGACACCGGATTGCCCAAGGACCTCAAGATCACCCAAGGCGATGTGGCCGAAGCCCTGGAATATCCCATCTCCCGCATCGTTGAAGCCATCTTGACCATCCTTGAAAAAACCCCGCCCGAGCTTGCCGCGGACATCAACGAAAAAGGCATCACCCTCACAGGGGGCGGCGCGGAACTGCACCATTTGGCTCAACGCATTTCCGAGGAAACGGAAATGCAAGTCTACAAAGCAGAAAACGCGCTGGACTGCGTAGCCATCGGCTCCGGCATTGCCCTCAACCGGTTTGATGAATTGGCAAAGAGCTTACGATGAACAAAAAAAAGCAAAACTCCCGTTTTTTTGCCGTCTTGGTCCTCTTGACGGTGCTTTTGGGAGGCGTCATCTTCTATAGCATGCGCTACGGCTATTCCGATCCGGTAACGGGCCGCGCGGGCGCCTTCTTGAATCCAGTGCAGAAATTAGGCTATCGGCTCAACCAGCGGGTGGAACGCTTCATCCACTTTTACTACAACTATGAAGCCATTGAGAAAGAAAACACCCGCCTTAAGGAACAGGTAGCTCAAAGTGCCGATAAGGTTCGGCGCTTTGATGAACTGCAAAAAGAAAATGTCGAGCTCAAAGCCATGTTTCAATATAAGGAGCGCCACGGTCAATACAACTACGTGGGCACCAACGTCATCAATCGCTCCCTTTCGGGCCTCTCGCCCAGCTATACGTTGGATAAGGGCACCAAGGACGGCATTAAAAAGGGTATGGTGGTCATCACCTATGAAGGACTGGCCGGGCAAATCACTCAGGTGTTTCCAAAGCACTCCATTTTAGAAACGATTTCCTCGGAGAACATCCGCGCCTCGGTGATCAGCGCCGGCAAGAAGGATTTTGAAGGCATCTTGTCGGGGACGGTCATTGCCGGACGCTCCAACATGGCCATCATCAACGAAATGTCTTTAGAGGCAGCCATAGCTCCTGGCGACGACATCGTCACCTCGGGCATCGGAGGCTTTTATCCTCCGGACATTTACGTCGGGAAAATTGAGTCGGTGACGGAAGATCGCGGCAAGCTGATGAAATCCGCCATCGTCAAGCCGGCGGTGACCTTCAGTGGCGGGGAACGATTCTTTATCGTTTTGCCTAAGAATATGGAGGATTTGACCTACTGATGAAAAAGAGCATCTTAACCCTCATAACCCTGTTTTTGTTTCTCCTAGAAGCCATGATCTTTTCCCGCTGGACCGTAGAGGGCGTAGGGCTTCCCTTAGTCTTGACCTTTGGTCTGGCGGTGGCGGTCACTGGGGATCGATGGGACGTTCTATTCATTGCCCTTTTGACCGGCTTTTTACAGGATCTTTACGTCAGCCACTGGTATGGACTTCATATGCTGGTGAACCTATATGTGTTCCTTGGGGTCCATCTTTTGAAAAACCATCTGCGCCAAGAAAAGAATGTGTTGATGGCGGGGGTCATGGTCTTGGCCTGCGTGATGCGCTCCTTGATCGTTTGGGGCGTATATACAGCCTCTGGACTTACCCTTCGCTGGCAGGCCATCCCCGTACTGGCCTTCATGACCCTTGTTCTTGCTTTTCCCGCGCTTTGGGGGGCTCGCAGCTTCTATAAACCTCCTGCGCTTCGACACCGTCTGCGGGGATGATTGATATGTCCAAGAGTGGACAATTTCATCCCATATGCCTTTTTAGGCCCATGAGGAACCCATGATCGTATGCATCTATTCCGCCAAGGAGGGCGTCGGCGGCTCGACCTTAGCGGTTCTGCTCGCCGCCCTTCGCGCCGCATCCCACCCCACCATTCTTTTGGATGCGGGGGAGATGCCCAGTCATGACATATACACCAAGCAGGATCAAAAGATCCGCCCGGATTTTCAGGGCGACCCCGGGACGCTCACGACGCCCCGGGGCTTTTCAAAGCTTCGGACGGGACGTGTTGCGCCCACAAAAGAAAGCCTAGAGCTCATCCTGCCGTTCCTATTGCAGGAGCGGTCAAAAGAGGAGTGGATCTTTTTGGACGGCGCGCCTGATTTTTGGCGTCCCGCACTGCAAGCCCAACAAGGTTTGCCCGCTCTGGTGGTGATCAGCCAGGACAATACGGTCCTACGCTCAGCGGACCGACTGCTGGGGGAATTTCATCGAAGCGGCCGCAGCGCGACCCTCATCATCAATCAATGGGAAGAGACCTCGTCGGACTTTATGGAGGACCTCTACCGTCTCTTTGAAGAAGAGGTATTGGGGACCCTTCCGCGAGTGGGCGCCCTGCGCTCGGCGCTCAATCAAGGGGAGCTTGCGATTGCGCTTACCCTGATGGAACGCCCTTTGCAGGAGCTCTTAGACTCTTTGACGGCCCTCGCCCAAGGAGCGCCCTTAGCGCTGGGGGGGACTCCAGCGATAGAGCAACCAAGCGAAGCCGCCCAGGGCTTCTTTCAACGCCTTCGCCGTCGCTGGAGCAAAAAAGAGCCCACGCCCAATGAGGAGCAATGACTATGAACTATCTCAAAAAACTATTTCATTTCCGAGCGAAGGATCTTTTGCACTTGGATTACCTGGCGCTCATTCCCTGCATCGCTTTGGTCCTCTTTGGCGCCTACAATATCTTTTTATCCACGCGCAAGGACTACGGGACGCACTATCTGAAAATGCAGCTGATCTTCTTCGCTGTGGGCTTTTTCGTCATGATCCTCATCGTCGCCATGGATCAAAAGCGCGCCATGCTCCTCATTCCGGTTTTTTACGGATTGGTGATGGTTCTCTTGGTGGCGGTATTGTTCACAGACCGCCGTTTCGGGACTTCGGGCTGGTTTCAGGTAGGGCCGGTGACCGTTCAGCCGGCGGAACTTGCCAAGCTCGCCATCCTAATGATGACGGCCAAGCAGGTGGAGGATTGCCAAGGAAAGGTCAACAGCCCCAAAAACTTTCTGAAGATTGTGGGCTTCGCGCTGTTGCCCATGATCCTTATGATGCTTCAACCGGAAATGGGGTTGACCATGGTCTCCTTCTTCATCGTCCTTGCGATCTTTTTCGTCATGGGCCTGAAACTCTGGGTAATCCTCGGTGGCGGCGTGCTGCTATTGGGCTCCATCCTTGCGGCCCTTCGCACGTCCATTATTCCAGAGCACTGGCGTCACCGCCTCTTTGCCTTCCTCGCGGGCAGTGGCGGCTCCTATGATACCTTCCAGCTGGATACGGCACGCATCTCCATCGGCTCAGGACAGCTTCGCGGCGCCGTCAATCCGGGCTATTACAATTGGATCCCGGTCAATTTTTCGGACTTCATTTTTGCCGTGATCGCCGAAAATTTTGGTTTCCTTGGGGCCCTAGGGGTCTTATTCGCGTTTACTTTGGTGCTTGTTCGTCTTTTGGTGCTGGCCAAAAAGGGAGAAAACTATTTTTCCCGGGCCATCGGCGCTGGCATGTTCGGCCTATTGCTCTTCTCGGTGCTGCAAAACATCGGCATGACCATCGGCATCATGCCCATTTCCGGCATCACGTTGCCTTTTGTCTCTTATGGCGGCTCATCCCTAGTGACGAATTTTATGGCCTTGGGCCTGGTCCTCAATGCGGGGCTTTTGCGGGGAAAAACCAAAAACGTCGGTTACGTGCCCATGCCCTATCAAAGAAAGCGACACCGCGCCACTTTGGCCGAGCAAAAAGGAGCGTTATGATTTTAGTTCATGAACGGGGTCCTTTTCTTCGAACGGCTCTTTTATCGCAGGGCCGTCTCGTTCATTTATGGGTGGAACCTTGCGGCCCCCTCGTACGGGTGGGGGAGGTTTATCTGGGCATTGTCAAATCTTTGGCCCGAGCCCAAAAGGCCGCTTTTTTGGACCTCGGGGACGGACAAAGCGGCTATCTTCCCTTGAGAGGCGGCCCGGAGCCGCGGGTGGGTGATGCGTTGACCGTACAGATTCAGCGGAGTCCTTGTGGAGAGAAAAAAGCGAAGGTCAGCCGGCAGATTGTTCTGAGCGAGGACGCCTTGGTTTTGAAAAAAGGGGAAGGGGTGGCCCTGGCCAAGGACGTTAAGCGCAACCGGTTTTTGAAGGAACATGGAGTAAAAACAGGCCACGAAGGCTTTTTGACCATTTACCGAGCTGGGGCAAATTACTGCGATCGGGCGGCCTTGGAGGGGCAGGAAGAGAAGCTCGTCCACGCCTTTCGAGCGTTGGAGGGAGTGGAGCGCACGCGGCGAGGGCCCGGACGGCTGTGGCGCCCTGAGCCCCAAGCCCTTAGCTTGGCGCGCCGACTTAGAAACCGCGGTCTTTCCTTTGAGGTGTGGACCAACGAGGCGGCTTTTTCCAAGGAAATCACCGCCTATGGGCCAAAGACGGTGCACCTTTTGCCAAAGGAGTCGTCGCCGCTGGCCGACCTTGGGGTCGAAGAGGAGATCCTCGCTCTTCGCTCGGCGCGGGTGCCCTTACCGGGGGGCGGCAATCTTTGCATTCAAGAGACGGAAGCCATGGCGGTGATCGACGTCAACGGGGGCGCGCAGGGCGGAAATCTAGAGCCCTTAGGCATCGCAGCGCTTAATGAGGAAGCCTTGAAAGAGGCCCTGCGCCAAATTCGACTGCGAAACCTCTCAGGACTCATTGTTTTGGACTGTGTGGAAATGGAGGAGGAATCGGCGCAGGCGTTTTTCGCCAAAGCTCAGGCTCTTTGCCGCGCCGAAGACGTCCATACCCGGGTCTATCCCTTGACGAGTCTGCAACGCCTGGAGATCAGTCGACAAAAAAAGGGGCTGCCGCTGTCAAAGACGCTCTTTCAGGCGCCCCCTCCCGGAGCCTTGCCCCTCTCCCGCGAATACCTTCTTTATCTCCTCATGGCTCATCTTCGGGTGCGGGGGGACGGCGCGCAGAAAACGACGGTGACCTTGCAGGCGGAGTACGAACGGCATCGGGTGTTTTTGCAACAGGCGCTTACCCAAGAGTGGCCCGGAGTGCGCCTGGCCTTTAAGGACCCGGAGGATGGGGATTCCCAGGATCCGCCGCTTTATCGCATGTCCGCTCGCTGGGGCGAAGAACCAGCAAAAGCAGGTGCATAGGTATGGCCAATATGTTGGACTATCTAGAGGAGGTTCGGGACACCTCCATGGCCGAACTTCCCTTTAATGAAGTAGATGCGCTGCTTTTTTGCCAGCTGACGTACTGGCCGTTTTTAGGCGTCATCTCTGCGCAAGGGACCCGAAAAGCTTTGGGGGAGGCGATTCAAGATCCCGCCCTTTGGCAAAGCCCGGCCCAAAAACACGCGGCGGTTCATGACCTGGACTATGGCCTCTTGGAGAAGATGGGCAAAAGCCGTCGCTTTGGCGGGGTCCTTTTGAGCGACTGTGTGGACTCCGCCCGTAATGGAGAAGACGTTCAGTTTTCCGCCCTGGCTTGGCACTTTGGGGAGGAGAGCACCCTCGTCACCTTCCGCGGCACGGAGCCGACCCTCAAAAGCTGGCAGGAATCGGCCACCATGAGCTATCTGCCCGTAGCCAAAAGTCAAGAGATGGCCGCGATCTATTTGGCCGAGCGAGGGGACCATTTCAATGAAAAACTTTACCTTGGGGGCCACTCCAAAGGGGGCAACCTCGCCCTTTATGCGGCGGTGCAGGCCCAAGAGTCGTTGCGCCGACGCCTCCAGTTTATCTACAACATGGACGGCCCGGGGTTCAACGAGTCCGTGCGGTTGGACGCTCCTTTGCGCGCGCTCAATCCTCGCATCCGTACCTATGTGCCGCAGTCTTCCCTTGTGGGGATGCTCCTTTGTCATGAGGAGCCGGCGGTGGTGATCAAGAGTCGGGCGGTGGCGATTTTTCAACACGCTACCTATTCTTGGCAGGTGGAGGACCACCACCTGGTGCGCCTGGGGGAGCTCTCCCCCATGGGGCAGTTTCATCGTCGGGTGATGAAGCGCTGGCTCTCGGCTCTAAGCGCCGAGGAAAAAGCGGAATTCATTGACAACGTGGCCGCGATTCTTCAAGGTTCCGACGAAGAAGTGGGCTTTTTACAGCGAATGACCCGAGCCCGTAGCGTCCTGCAGACCATGGATCCTGAAGAACAAGAGATTCTTAAAAAAACCCTCGTGGCCTTTAAGGATGCCTTCTTTGAAGGAGACGAAGCGCAGAAAGAAGTCGGCCGACGCATCGCCGGGATGTTTCAAAACTTGAAAAAGGTCATCCAAAAGCCTTTGCACCGGGATTCCCTCCGGTAGTCTTGGGGGGCGTTTGGAAAATAATGGATCGATGGTGTGGACAAGGGGAATGGTCTGTGCTATCATGGTTCGGTAAGGCCGCACGACAAGGGCTTTTAAAAAACATCCTTCGGGATGTGCCCCCAAGGCGAGTAACTGATAAGAGGAGGTGTTTCCAATTATGTATGCTGTGTTGAAAACCGGCGGGAAGCAGTACAAAGTAACCGAAGGTGACGTGTTGTTCGTCGAAAAGCTGGAAGGCGATGTTGATTCGACCATTGAATTGACGGATGTGCTGGCTGTTGCCGGAGAAGAGGGACTAAAGCTCGGTGCTCCCGTTTTACAGGGCGCTAAAGTTGTGTGCAAGATTCTTGCTCAGGACAAAGCGAAGAAAGTCATCGTCTTTAAGTACAAACCCAAGAAAGACTATCGCAGAAAACAGGGTCACAGACAGCCCTATACCAAGCTCGTTGTCGAGCAGATCCAGGCGTAATTCATGATTACGGTACGGATCAGCGGGACGCCCGGCCGCCTCTCGGGGATGATCTTCGAGGGACATGCAGACTTCGCTCAGTATGGGGAAGACATTATTTGCTCGGCGGTGACCGCCCAGCTGATGATGGCCTACAACGGACTAAGTCAAATTGCAAAGGCTCCAATGGCTAGTGCGCAGCTCGAATCAGGATGGTTCCTTTTTCGTCTGCTGCCCATGAGTCCGGAAAAACAGGCGAAGGCCCAGCTGATCATGCAGACTCTGAAAATGGGCCTGGAGAACATCCAAACTTTATACGAAGACCACATTAATGTAATTACAAATGAAATGGAGGTATAGCACATGCTGTTATTGAACCTGCAGTTTTTCGCCCACAAAAAGGGCGGCGGCAGCACCAAGAACGGTCGGGATTCCGAATCCAAACGCCTTGGTGTCAAATCCGCGGATGGAATGACGGTTCTTGCCGGTAATATTCTGGTCAGACAACGTGGCACGAAGATTCATCCCGGCCACAATGTAGGCCGCGGCAAAGATGATACGCTGTTTGCCAAGGTCACGGGCGTCGTTCGCTACGAACGTGTCGGCAAAGATAAGAAACGGGCCAGTGTTTATCCTGCGGCTTCCCTGGAAGTTGCGCAGTAAAACGCTCCGCAACGAACAAGGAAACCCGATGATGACCTGCTGATTGTTTGTCAGCAGGTCGTCTTTTTTGGCAATAGAACGTGGGGTCTGGTTCTTTGAACAATTTTGAAAGACCCGTAAGGAAATGGGCACATCCTATATTTGATGCCTATAATAAAACAAAAGGTAGGTGAAGATCCATGAACCAATTTATTGATTATACTTCGGTTTATCTAAAATCAGGCAGTGGCGGCAATGGATCCGTCTCCTTCCGCCGGGAAAAATACATCCCCTTAGGAGGTCCCGACGGCGGGGACGGAGGCAAGGGCGGTTCCATTGTTCTTTTGGCCGATGAGAACATGACGACGCTTTTGGATTTAAAATACAAGCGGCGCTACGTTGCGCCTTCGGGCATGGCGGGCTCTGGCGCCAAGTGCTACGGAAAAGACGGCCAAGACATCATCATTCGGGTGCCGGTGGGGACGGTGGTGAAGGAAAAGACCTCAGGAAAAATCATTGCCGACATGAAGGAGAACGGTCATCGGGTCGTGGTGCTTCGCGGCGGCAAGGGGGGCAAGGGCAATGCCAAATTTGCCACGCCCACAAGACAAGCTCCGGATTTTGCGGAACCTGGCATGCCCGGCGACGAAATGGAAGTGGTCCTCGAGCTCAAGGTGTTGGCGGATGTTGGCTTAGTGGGCTTTCCCAATGTGGGAAAATCCACCATTTTGTCCATGGTCTCCCAAGCCCAACCGAAAATTGCCGACTACCATTTCACGACGCTCTCCCCGAATCTTGGGGTGGTTAATTTGAAGGGCATTGAACCCTTTATCCTTGCGGACATCCCCGGCATCATCGAAGGCGCCTCTGAAGGCGTGGGGCTTGGCATCCAATTCCTGCGCCACATTGAACGAACTCGGATTTTGATCCATGTGGTGGACATTGCAGGATCGGAGGGTCGCTCCCCGGAAGAGGACTTTGACCGCATCAACAACGAACTATTGCAGTACTCCAAAGCCCTGGCCCAGCGACCTCAGATCGTTGTCGCCAACAAAGCGGATCTTATGGAAGCTGATGAAGCCTATGAGCGCTTCAAGGCTTACGTGGAGGCCAAGGGGTATCACCGCGTGCACTTAGTCAGCGCCGGCGCCAACATTGGCTTAAGAGACCTTATGAAGGACGCCGCAGAGCTTCTGAGCAAAACGCCCACGCCGCCGGATCTTTATGGGCCCGAGGACTTCTATGTGCCCGATGAGAAGCACTTCACCTACGAAATCCACCGCAACGATGCGGGGGTGTTCGTGGTTTCCGGTTCCTTTGTGGAGCGCCTCTTGGACGCCACCAACATTCAAAACCCTGACCATCTGCGCTATTTCCATAAAGTATTGCGCAACAAGGGGGTCATGGACGAGCTCATCGCCAAGGGCATTAAAGATGGCGATACGGTACGCATGCGCGACTTCGAATTTGAATTTATGAGGTAATATCCAATGATCACAACGAAACAGCGAGCCTATTTAAGAGTTTTGGCCAACGGCCTAGATTCCATCTTTCAGGTGGGAAAAAACGGCTTGGAGCCTGCTTTTTATAAGCAGGTGAGCGAGGCTTTGGAAAAAAGAGAGCTCATTAAGATTACGGTGCTGGAAAATGCCCAGCTGACGGCCAAGGACGTGTCCCGCAGCCTTTGCCAAGAACTCGGATGCGATGGGGTACAGGTCATCGGCCGCAAAGTGGTCGTGTATCGTCCCTCGGAAAATCCCGAAAATCGGCGCATTTCACTCCCACAATGAAGCTTGGGATTGTCGGGGGAACCTTTGACCCCATTCATGTGGCCCATGCCTACCTAATGGAGGAGTGCCAACAGCTGCTGGGGTTGGATCAGGTGTTGGTCATTCCCAACGGGGATCCGCCCCATAAAGACGAGGGGGTCACCTGCGCCGCCCATCGGTTGGCCATGGTGGAACTGGCTTTAAAAGACTATCCCTTGCTCACGGTGGATTCGCGGGAAACCCTTCGGGAAAAGCCCAGCTACACTGTGGAGACCTTGCGGGAGCTCAAAGTAGAGGCCGGGAAAGGGGTCCCCCTTTATTTCATTGTGGGCGCCGACTCCCTCTTAACTTTCCCCACGTGGTATCAACCTGAAGCGATTCTCCAGCTGGCCACCTTGGTGCTTTTTGATCGCCCGGGCTATCGCCAGCGGGAAGTGGAGAAGGCTCGGCGGTTCGTGGAAGCCAAGGGGGGAACGGTGCTCACCCTAGACTCTTTATCCTTGGAAATCTCTTCCACGGAAATTCGGCGACGAATTGCGGCGGGGGAGTCCCATCGCTCTTTTTTACATCCTCGGGTGTACGACTACATTCATGATCAGGGACTCTACGGGGCCCGTTAGAGTGCCCCTGAGCGCCCCCCAAGGAGGGCGCTTTTTTAGAAAGGAAGCTTTATGGGCAAAAAAAAGGACATTCTAAGGTATTTGGAGCAGAGGCTGCACGCTCCGCGCTATCGCCACAGCCTCGCCGTGGCTGAATGCACCGTGGCGCTTGCCAAAGAACATCGACATTGGACCGATCCGCAGCAAGAGCGCGTCACTCTAAAACAGCTTCAGTGGGTGGCGCTCTTGCACGACTGTGAAAAAGAACGCCCCGAAAAGGAACTTTGGGCGATGCTGCAAAGCGACCCGTCTTTGGATCTTCAAAACCTTTCGACCACGCCCTTTGTTTGGCATGCCTTCGCCGGCGCCCTCACCGCTCAGCGCCACTTTGGTCTGGAAGATCCGAAGCTGTTGGATGCCATCCGCTACCATGCGACAGGGCGCCCGGCTATGTCCCAAGAAGAAATGTTGCTTTTTCTAGCCGACGCCATCGAGCCCTCTCGAAGCTATGAGGGCGTGGAGAAGCTTCGATGCTTGGCGCATAAGGATTTGGAGGCTGCGCTCCTTTATTCCTTGGAGCGGATCAACGAGGAGCTTTGTCGGCGAGGGGAGCCGCGCTCGGTGTATGGGTTGGAGGCGTTGGCTTACTATCAAAAACGACAAAAGGAGAAGGGATGAAGCAAGTGAAGGGTCGCAATGTGCTCAGTGAAACCGTGGATGAGGCCATGAGCGGCAAGCGGCTGAAAGATTTTTTGAAAGAACGCATGAACTTTTCGGGCCGCACCATGAAGCGGTTGGCCATGGAACGCCATCTTTTCGTCAATCGGAAAAGTGCCCGTGTGGATCAGCGGTTGCGAGAAGGGGACCGCATTTTGGTTCTTTTGGATCGAGAGGAAACCCAAGACATGGCGAGAACCCCCATGGACTTAGCCGTTGTCTATGAGGACGCTTCCCTCTTGGTGGTGAATAAGCCGCCCCATCTTGTGGTGCACCCCACCCACAATCATAAGGAAGATACCTTGACCAATGGCGTCCTCTACTATTTTGAGCAGCGACAGGATCCCTCCATCGTGCGATTGGTCTCCCGATTGGACATGAATACGTCTGGTCTGGTGTTGATTGCCAAAAATCAATTCATGCACGCCTCTTTGAATCAACGCAACGCCCCCAAAGGGGAGGCGCCGCTTAAAACCTATCTGGGCATTACAAAGGGGCCATGGCAACAAAGGGAGGGACTCATTGATGCTCCCATCGCTTGGCCGGATCCTTCGGATTATCGCCGGGCCGTGGCGCCAGGGGGAGCCCCGAGCCAAACCTCCTTCCAGGTGCTGGATCAAAATGAAGCGGTTTCTTTGGTGCGCTTTACTCTTTGGACGGGGCGCACGCATCAAATCCGCGTGCACTGCGCCCATTTGGGCCACCCCTTGGTGGGGGATGAACTCTATGGAGGTCCCTTGCCCCTGACGCCACCGCGGCAGCTGTTGCACGCCAGTGAACTCTCCTTACTCCATCCCATGACGGGGGAGCGCCTCTCACTTTTTGCACCTTTGCCAAAAGACATGAAGAACTACCTTCTTGCCCAAGATCTTTTCTGTCCCGACACGCCTCAAGAGGGGCCCGAAAAATAATCCGTCGATCGCTAAAACCTAGGAAAAAGCTTCCCAAACGAAGCCAAGCCCATGGGGCATGGCCTTGTTTTATGGGGCGCTTTTTATTTTAGCTTTCCCCCCCAGCCGTCGCCCCGCATTTGGCGGGGATTGGCGACGCCCCCCCGTTCATGGAAGAGGTGGTTAGGGTCCGGGGACCCCTTTTGAACCATCTAATGGGTAAACAATATATGAATCGCAAGGAAAAGGTGCAGGGTTGCCCCCTTGCAGAGTCTTTTTTGGTAAAATTAAATTGGAATCATTGCAAGAGAGCATCCACGAACGTCTCGTGGGTCCAATCCTTCCAGTACCAATGCGGCTGATCCTTCTTCGTGGAAGGACTGGCGTTCCATGGAAATCATCCATAAGGAGGGCATACAAATTTGAATAAAAAACAACGCAATAAGCGGGTTCCGCTCCAACTGAATCCAGGGTATTTGTTCAACATGGGAGCCAACCATGAGGCTTGGCGCTACTTGGGCGCCCACTTTGAGGGAGGGGCCTGGGTCTTTCGGGTCTGGGCGCCTCGAGCCGCCCAAGTGGATTTGACGGGAGACTTCAACCAATGGGGGCTGCAGCCCATGATCCAGGACGAAGACACCGGGATTTGGGAAGGCATCGTTTCCGAGGATATTTCAGGCAGCTACTACAAATACCACGTGGTGCACCACGACGGACGAGAGGTGTTAAAAGCGGATCCCTTCGCCTTGGAGCAGGAGCTTCGTCCCGGCACCGCCTCTGTGGTGGCCAAAATGGACCCTTATGACTGGAAGGACGCCGCCTGGATGCGGCGCCGGCGCGCACAAAATCCCGATAAAAAGCCCCTAAACATCTATGAAGTGCATCTGGGTTCTTGGATGCGTCATCCCGATGGGCGTTTTTATACTTATGGGGAGCTCAAAGAGCGCTTGATCCCCTACGTAGTGGAAATGGGCTACACTCACATTGAATTGATGCCGGTGATGGAGCATCCCAACGATGAGTCTTGGGGCTATCAGGTCACGGGATACTTCTCGGTCACGAGCCGCTATGGGACCAAGGAAGAATTCAAGGCGTTCATCGACGCGTGCCATGGCGCGGGTCTTGGGGTTCTATTGGACTGGGTGCCCAGTCACTTTGTGAAGGATGAACACGGATTGCTCTATTTTGACGGAACGGCAACCTATGAGCCTATGGATTACCACAAAGCCTTCAATCCTGGCTGGGGAACCATGCATTTTGATTTTTCCAAAACGGAAGTTCAAAGCTTTCTGTTGTCCAATGCGCTTTTTTATCTCAAAGAATTCCATGCCGACGGCCTGCGTTTGGACGCCGTCTCGTCCATGATTTATCTGGATTATGCGGACAAAGCCTTTACGCCCAATGAAAAGGGCGGCAATACTGATCTTCAGGCCATCGCCTTTTTGCAACACCTCAATGAGGTGGTGCAAGACGAAGTTCCTGGAGCCATCATGATCGCGGAGGAATCCACGGCCTACGAAAAAACCACCTGGCCCGTTTCGCAAGGAGGTCTAGGGTTCCATTACAAATGGAACATGGGTTGGATGAACGATCTTTTGGCCTATATGGAGATGCTGCCGGAGCACCGCGTGCTCTCCCAGCGCAAATTAAACTTCTCCTTTGTCTATTGCTTTAAGGAAAAATACATCCTGCCGTTTTCCCACGATGAGGTGGTCCATGGCAAACGCTCGCTCTTAGAAAAGCAGCCCCTGGACCTTTACCATCAGTTTGCGGGCGTTCGGTTGCTCTTGGCCTACCAGTTTTGTCATCCCGGCAAAAAGCTCAATTTCATGACCAACGACATCGCGCAGCGCATGGAGTGGCGGTATCAGTCGGAGCTCGAGTGGGTGGGGCTGGAACATGAAAAGCACGCAGGAGTGCAACACCTTGTTCACACCTTATCCGAACTGTATCGCAGCGAGCGCTCCTTGTACGAGCAAGAGATGGAGCCCCAGGGCCTTGAGGTTCTCGATGCGGAAAATCCCCAGTGCATCGTCTCTTTCTTGCGTAAGGGCTCGCGCAAAAAAGATTTCCTCGTTTGCCTCTTTAATTTCCAGGCCGAGGAGCGAAAGGCGGTGCGCGTCGGCGTTCCCTATGAGGGCATCTACGAAGAGGTTTTGAACACGGAGCTTTTGGAATTTGGCGGCACCTGGACCAAAACTCAGGGACTTTTTGTCGCAAAGGCGGGGCAGACCAACGGCCAGAGTTTCTACATTGAAGTCATTTTGCCGCAGCTGGCCGGCCTTGTGATTCGGCCCGTTCATTTAAAGGGGGATCGCCGGACAAAAGATTAATTGGGAGAGGGCATGGCGCCTATGGATGGTTGTCCCGGTTTCCTCGAGCCATTATAAAGAGAAAGGAAAAAACACTCCTCACGGTTTTTGCTCGAAACCGGAGGCCAAACGCCCTCCTCGGCAACAGGGATCGCAGGAGGGAAGGTGGGACGGTTTGGCGAAACGGAGTGTCTGGCGTGCATATGAATGACCTTATGCTGACAATGATTTTGGCCGGAGGTCAGGGATCCCGACTGGGCCCTCTGACGAAAAATTTGGCAAAGCCTGCGGTTCCTTTTGGCGGAAAGTACCGCATCATTGACTTTGTCTTGTCCAATTGCACGAATTCGGGACTGCGCAAGGTTGCCGTCTTGACGCAATACCAACCCCTGGTGTTGAACCGACATTTGGGCAATGGGGCGGCTTGGGATTTATCCACCAAGGATTCGGGGCTAACGATCCTCCAGCCCTTTGCTTCGGCCACCGAAGAAAAGTGGTTCAAGGGTACCGCTCATGCCATCTATCAGAACATTCCCTTTATGGATTCTATGGATCCTGATTATGTATTGATCCTCTCGGGGGATCACATCTACAAAATGGAATATCAAAAAATGCTGGCATCGCATAAAATCAATGGCGCCGCCTTGACCATTGCGGTCATTGAAGTGCCCTGGGAGGAAGCGCCGCGCTTTGGCATCATGAATGCAGACGAAACGGGCCGTATTGTGGAATTTGAAGAAAAGCCGCAAAACCCCAAGAGCAACCTGGCATCCATGGGCGTCTACATCTTCTCTTATGAGGTGCTCAAGCGCTACCTCTCCTTGCCCGATCGCAACGGCGATTCCATGCTGGATTTTGGCCACGACGTGATCCCACGCCTCATTGAAGATCAAGCCCCCGTCTACGCCTATCGCTTCGACGGCTATTGGAAGGACGTCGGGACCTTGGAGAGCCTCTGGGAGGCCCATATGGATCTTTTGGATCCCACGTCGCCCTTGCGTCTGGACGATCCGGCCTGGCGCATTTACTCGGTGAACCACACCCGGCCACCGCAGTACATTACTAAGGACGCCAAAATCACCAATTCCTTGGTGGTGGAAGGCTGCATCGTTCGCGGAGAAGTGGATCACTCTGTTTTATCCATGGGCGTTCAGATCGGCCGAGGCTCCGTGATCCGGGACTCCGTCATCATGGCGGACGCCACCATCGGAGAAGGCTGCGTGATCAACAAAGCCCTCATCGGAGAGCGCTGCGTCATTGGCGACGGCGAAACCGTGGGCGATGGGCAAAAGATCGCCGTGGTGGGGGAAGGAACGGTACAGGAGGGCAAGAACCATGAATAACCAACATCGCCTCTTGGGGCTGATTAATTTACTGGAAGCCGACCAGGAGTTGGGTCCGCTCACCATGCACCGCCCGGTGGCCTCGGTTCCCTTCGGCGGCCGCTATCGGATCATTGACTTTGTGCTCTCCAATATGAGCGGCGCGGGCATTCAAACCGTAGGCATCTATACCGATGATCGGGAACGCTCCATCATGGACCACATTCGAGCCGGTCAACCCTGGGATATGGACCGTATGTCCGGCGGCATCTTCTATTTTTCGCATCACGCATTGCCCGAGCGGCATCGGGAAGAACGTGGCGATCTGCTGAATTATTACAACAACATGGACATTCTAGAAAAATCCAACTGTGATTACGTGGCCATCTCAGGCTCCAACATGGTGCTGAACATCAACCTCATGGAAGTGCTGGCGCAGCACCTCCAGGCCAGCGCCGACGTCACTGTGGTGTACACCAATAAAATGTCCAACGATCCGGATTACCAAGGCGCCTACGTGCTGCATACCGATGAGGAGGACCAAGTGCGGGGCATCGGGATTCACGAGAGCCCTAAGCGCTACATGAAGGACATTTCGCGCATTAAAGTCTCCTGCGAGATCTACCTGATGAAAACGACGTTCTTCCAGAGCCTTTTGGAGAACGCGGTCTATGACGGAAACCATCGCTACCTAAGGGAAATGCTCCACGATCCCAAGGGAGATTTTCGCATGCAGGGGTATGAATTTACCGGATACACGGCCTACATTTCGTCCATTCAAAACTATTATCGGGCCAATATGAACCTCCTCAACGAGCGCCACCTAATGGATCTTTTCTACGGAAGCAACCTCATCAACACGAAGATCCGCAACGAGAGCCCTTCACACTACGGACAGACGGCACGGGTTCAAAATTCCCTTATCGCCAACGGGTGCCATATTGAAGGGGAGGTCATCAACTCCATTTTGTTCCGCCGTGTAACCGTGGAGGCCGGGGCTCGCATCGAAAACTGCATCATCATGCAAAACGGCGTCATCGCCCAGGGCGCTAAGCTCAAATATGTGATCACTGATAAAAACGTCAACGTGGGCAAAGGAGAAGTCTTTGTAGGCTCCGAGAAGACCCCCCACGTCATTCAAAAAGGGGCGAGGGTATAGATGGGTCGCGCAATGAAAGTACTCTTTGCGAGCTCCGAGTGTCATCCTTTTTTAAAGACCGGGGGCCTGGGCGATGTCGCTTGGGCGTTGCCTCGATCGCTTCGGGAGTGGGGGACGGACGTGCGGGTCATCTTGCCCAAATACGGAACCATTCCCCCATCCTTTCAAGAAAAGATGCGCCATGTGACGGACTTCACCGTCACCGTGGGTTATCGCCGACAGTTTTGCGGTGTGGAAGAATTGACGATGGAAGGCATCACATATTATTTCATCGACAACATGTATTATTTTGATCGAGAGGGCGCCTACGGCTATATGGACGATGGGGAACGCTTTTCCTTTTTCTCCCTCGCCGTCATTGAGTGCATGGAGCGCATCGGTTTTGTGCCCGATGTGCTGCACTGCAACGATTGGCACACGGCTTTGATCCCCTTGCTTTTGCCCGTAAAGTATTCTTGGATCCACGCCTACCAAAAGATCCGAACGGTCCTGACCATTCACAACTTAAAATTCCAGGGGGTCTTTCCCCGGGAGGTGTTGGGCGACCTTTTGGGCATCGGCGATTCGGTGATGCGCGATGACGGGGTGGAGTTTTATGGGCAAGTAAATTTTCTCAAAGGCGGCATCAACTATGCCCAGGCCGTAACCACGGTGAGCCCCACCTACGCTCGGGAGATTCGTTATCCCTTCTATGGCGAAGGGCTTCATGGGCTCATGGAACGGATCTCTTATAAGTTCTCCGGCATTTTAAATGGAATTGACATAGAAGAAAACGACCCCGCATCAGATCCTTTTTTGCCGGCGCATTATTCGCTCACCCACCGCTCGGGCAAAAAAGAATGCAAAAGAGCCCTCCAGTGCGAAGTGGGGTTGCCTCAAAAAGACGTGCCTCTTTTGGCCATCATCAGCCGGCTGACGGATCAAAAGGGGTTGGACCTCGTGGCCCAGACCCTGGATGAATTATTGCAAAAGGAACTGCAACTGGTGGTGGTGGGCACCGGAGATGCGCGCTATGAGGAGATGTTCCACTCCTTTGCCGCCCGCTACCCCCAAAAGGTCTCAAGCCAAATCCGCTTTGATCGGGCCTTGGCCCAACGAGTGTACGCCGGGGCCGATTTTATGCTGGTTCCCTCCCGCTTTGAACCTTGCGGACTGACGCAGATGGTGGCCATGCGCTATGGCACGGTACCCATTGTCCGGGAAACCGGAGGCCTAGCCGACACGGTGATCCCTTACAATAAATTTACCGGGCAGGGCTTAGGGTTTACCTTTATGAACTACGACCCCCAAGATTTCAAAGGAGCCGTTGAGCGGGCCCTGGAAACCTATGCCAACAAGGAAGCCTTTGAAGGCATCCAAGAGAGCGATATGCGAGCGGACCATTCTTGGGGCGCCTCGGCCAAAAAGTATTTGGCCCTCTATGAAAAAATCACACAGATGGAGTAACGAATGATTCAAAAAACAAAAGAACAGTTTCAGGAAGACTTTAAGCGCACGCTGTTGCGCAAGTTTCCTGTCGAACTGGAGGAGGCCTCGGATTACGAGCTGTATCAAGCGTTGGGATCCTTGGTTAAAGAATACCAGGCGCAAGCCTGGACGAAAACGCAAAAGCGCTACCGCCAATACCATGAAAAGCAAGTCTACTATTTTTCCATTGAGTTTCTCTTGGGACGCCTTTTGGGCTCGAACCTTTTAAACCTTGGGATCCGGGATGTGGCGAAGGAAGCTCTGGCCGATCTTGGATTGTCTTTAGCAGCCATTGAGGCCGTGGAGGTGGATCCGGGCCTCGGCAACGGCGGTCTTGGGCGCCTAGCCGCCGCCTTTATGGATTCCATGGCAAGCTCTGGGATTCCAGGGCAAGGCATGGGCATCCGCTACAAGTATGGCCTCTTTCGCCAACAGTTCGTCAACGGCTACCAGGTGGAACTGCCGGAGAATTGGCTGCGCGATGGCAACGTCTGGGAATACCGGCGAGCCGATGAAGCCGTCACGGTGAAGTTTTACGGCGATGCTTGGATGGAACCCCAGGCCGATGGGTCGTTGAAGTGCCACCACACGGGCTGTGAAGAAGTGCTGGCCGTGCCTTACGATACGGCGCTCATCGGCTATGAAAACCGCACGGTGAATACCCTGCGCCTTTGGGCCGCAGAGGAGCCGTATTCCCCCACCAGCGAGCACTTGAAGGCTCCGCTGGATTACCAAAAGAGCTTATCCCATAAGCGCAGCATCGAGGCCATTTCCGAGGCTCTTTATCCCGACGATTCCAATTACGAGGGCCGTCTGTTGCGCCTAAAGCAGGAATACTTTTTCGTCTCGGCCGGGATCCAGGACATTGTGCGCAAGTATAAGGAGAGCGGCGCCCCCATGGCGCTGTTCCATGAAGCTGCCGCCATTCATATAAACGATACCCACCCGGCGCTTTGCATCCCAGAATTCATGCGCATTCTCTTGGATGAAGAGAAAATGGAGTGGGAGCAGGCTTGGGCCATCACGCAAAAGGTCATGAGCTACACCAATCACACCATCCTCTCCGAGGCCTTGGAAAAGTGGCCCCGAGAGATGATGCGCACGCTTTTGCCTCGGATCTGCCTCATCATTGAAGCCATCGATCAGTTCATGAGAAAGGAACTATTGGAACGCACCAAGGATCCCACCTTGGTGGAGGAGATGGCGGTGCTCTCGGGGGGGCAGATCCGCATGGCGCACTTGGCCATCCTGGGCAGTCATTCCGTAAACGGGGTGGCGAAGCTGCATACGGACATTCTCATCAAACAGGAGCTGAAGAACTTCTACGGCGTATACCCCTATAAGTTCAACAATAAAACCAACGGCATCACCCATCGGCGTTGGCTGATGCTGGCCAATCCCGAGCTTTCCTCTCTTTTGGATGACGCCATCGGAACCTCCTGGCGCAGAAACCCTCAAGATTTGAAGCTCTTTAAGCACTATAAGCGCGATGCCGCCATGCAAGAACGCACCGCTAGGATCAAGAGAAACAATAAGGAACGCCTGGGCCGGTTCATTTTGCAGCGCACCGGGCTTACGGTGGATCCCCAATCCATCTTCGACGTACAGGTAAAACGGCTCCACGCGTACAAGCGGCAGCTGCTCAATGCCCTACACATCCTGCACTTATATCATGAGCTGTTGGAGAATCCGAATCTGGATCTTTGGCCCAGGACCTTTATTTTCGCCGCCAAAGCGGCACCGGCCTACTATTACGCCAAGGAGATCATCAAGTTCATCAATTCCTTGGCCAAGACGATCAATGAGGATCCGCGCATCGGCGGGCGCATCAAGGTGGTGTTTTTAGAAAACTACGGCGTTTCCCTCGCTGAGCGGATCATTCCGGCGGCGGAGGTGTCCGAGCAGATATCCCTTACCACCAAAGAAGCCTCCGGGACCTCCAACATGAAGTTTATGATGAATGGCGCCGTGACGTTGGCGACCTTGGACGGCGCCAACGTGGAAATCCTTCGGGAAGTGGGGGAGCCCAACATCGTGATCTTTGGCCTCAACGAACAGGAGGTGCTGGATTACCACCGCAGTGGGGGATACATTTCTCGGGACCTCTACAACAGCAATGAAAAGATCCGCCGGGTTCTGGATTCTTTGATCAACGGGTTCATTCCGGGCATTGCCTCCGAGGGTCACGATCTCTTCCAAAGCCTTGTGGACTACAATGACGAATACTTCCTCTTGAAGGATTTTGAAGCCTACGCCGCTGCGCAAGAGCGCATCAACGGCTATTATCAGGACGCTTTTCTTTGGAATAAGATATCCATCGAAAACATCTCCTCCTCCGGGGCCTTCTCTTCGGACAACACCGTCCGCCAATATGCTTCGGGCATTTGGGAGACTCGGATCATGGAGCGTTGACCGCACGTTCACGAAATTCACAAGCGATGGGAAGCCGTCTTATGGCGGCCGTCCCATCGTTTCTTCACGAAAAGGAATCATATGATGACAACACCAAGCGTTGCGGCGTTCCATTCGCAGCACCTGTTTTTCAAAACCCCCTTCGGCGCCGTCGCCAAAGACGAGCCCGTGAGGCTGCGATTGGCGGCACCGAAGAAACAAGGACTGAGCTGCTATTTGAATTACTACCGGGAGTCTCCCGAGGGCAAATGCATCCAATCTCTTTTGATGACGCCTATGGACGAGGGATTTGAAGCCTCGTTTATTCCCAGACAGACGGGGCTCTATTTTTATTGGTTTTCCTTGGATGAAGAAGGACGCGTCACCTACCTGGGCGCTCCTGCCGACGGCCTATCGGGTCAAGGGGTTCTCTATGAGTTTGAAGCGGGGTTGACGCCCTATCAAATCACCGTGCACGAATACCTCACTCCGGCACCCGCCTGGTATCGGGAAGCCATCTTCTATCAGATCTTCCCCGACCGTTTTTGCAACGGCGATCCCCAAGGCCGGGTGCTAAACCCCAAGCCGGAGAGCTTTCTTTACGCCACGTGGGCGGATGCCCCTTATTACATCCGCAATGAAACCGGAGCCATTGAGCGCTGGGATTTTGCCGGGGGCAATCTTTTGGGGATCGAAAAAAAACTGCCGTATCTAAAGAGTTTGGGCATCACGGGGCTCTACCTCAATCCCATCTTTGAGGCGCGATCCAATCACCGCTACGACACGGCAGACTACCACCGTATCGATCCCGTGTTGGGGGGCGATGGAGCCTTTGATCGACTGATGGAGGCGACCCAAGAGGCCGGCATCGGCCTCATTTTGGATGGGGTATTCAACCATACGGGTGCCGATTCCCGCTATTTCAATGCCCGGGGTACCTATGGCCCCAAGCGTGCTAAGGATCCCGACTCTTGCTGCCATGATTGGTTCACCTTCCGGGAAGATGGATCCTACGACTGCTGGTGGGGGGTAACGGATCTTCCCACAGTGAATAAACAAAGCGCCAGCTACCAAGAGTTTTTATTCAATGCGGAGGATGGAGTCGTAGGGTATTGGCTGAACAAGGGGGCTATGGGCTGGCGACTGGATGTGGCGGATGAACTGCCGGACGCCATGATCGAAAGAATCCGCGGGGTTATGGACCAGGAGGGTGCGCCCAAGGATCGCGTGCTCATCGGAGAGGTTTGGGAGGATGCTTCCAATAAGATCTCCTATGGGCAGCGCCGGGCCTACCTTTTGGGAAAGGAATTGCACGGGGTTATGAATTATCCCTTGAAAAAAGCCCTCCTCGGCTACCTAAAAGGGGAGACCAGCGCCCAACAGACGGAGCGGATTTTTTGGTCCCTCAAGGAAAATTATCCGCCCAATGCCTTGTATGCCGCCCTGAACTTTCTGGGAACCCACGATACGCCGAGAATCCGTGAAGAGTTGAAAAACGATGACCTCTTGGGCATGGCCGTGAAGCTACTCTTCACCTTGCCCGGAGTTCCCTGCATCTATTACGGCGATGAAGCAGGACTCTATGGGGCGAAGGATCCCTACAACCGGGCCACATTCCCTTGGGGACGGGAGGATTTGACGGTCTTCCAGCACTATGAGGAAGCCATTGCCCTACGAAGGTCCTCCAAGGCCTTTATCCACGGGTCGTTCCTTCCTTTTTCAAAAGGCAAGTGCTTTGGCTTTTGGCGAAGCTTAGGCGAGGAGTTATGGCTCGTGGCCGCCAATCGGGAGCAAACGTCTGAATCCTTGCATATCGTTCCGCCAGGTTGTGAGAGTGCGTGGACCTTCGAGGTCCCCCCGCGTCAGATTCTCTGTCAGCGAGTGGACAAGGATAGCCCAAGGTCGTAAGGGGCGATGCCCTTGGCACACATCAAAAAAACATCAATAAAATAGAAAAACTACGGAGCCGCCCAAAGGGACCTCCGTAGTTTTTTTAAGTTGTTCTAGGGGACGAGGCGGCGTCAATGCAAGGCGGCTTTCTTGCGAATGGGGACTAAAGTGCCTCAACCTCGAGGAAACTTGGGCCAATCATCATCCTCGGGAGTCTTTTTTGAAAGGTCCAACCGCTGACGCTGGCGCTTGAGGGTTCGGCCCTTTCGCAGGGATCGGCGATAGAGATTGTAGGTTCGGATGAGGAGAACCAAAAGGATCAATACGCCGAAGAAAAAGAGCAACACCAGGGGTAGGGAGGGACGCGTGGGCTCCGTAGACGCGGTGTTCTCTTGGGGTAAGGTGAGATCTTTACTGGCCAAAAGAGGGACCGAGCCTACGACCTTGTCCCGGACGAGGATATCGGCGCTGCCCATGTTTTGATGCCGGGTAATGCTTTTCCCCGTCCATTCCTTTGGTTTGAAGCTCAGGGAGAAGTTGGTTTTTTCGCCTTCTTTGGCGTTGTCCAAAAAGTAGAAGTCTTCGCCAGATTCAAGCGTCAGGACTTCTTTGGAGGGCAAGGGCAGTTCACTTAGGATCTCTCCTTTGCGAATGAGTTTCTCCGAGCGGTAATTATTGAAGGCCCAGTCAAAAAGCGCCTTGCTGTTGCTAAAGGCCTCTTTGCCGTTGGAGGAGTGGCCCAAGGCTACGATGAATTCAGAATCCTTGGCGGAGGCTAAGGCGATAAACAGATTGTTGCCGGGATCTTCAAAGAGATTTTCCGAGAAGAATCCGGCCCGAGCTTTTTGGTAGGCGGCCTCGGATCGGGGCACTACCTGAAGGTTGGTGTTTTGGATGACTCGGGGTTCGGGCACCATATTGTTGGGCACAAAGGTGTAAGAGGACTGATTGGCCAAGGTCAAAAGATCCGGCCATTGGGTGAACGCCTGCATGACCTTGGCCATATCACTGGCCGTGGTTCGGTCGGGACTGTTCTTTTCCGGAAACAGCTCGGTGATCTTGGTTTGTGACAGGTTCAGGCTGTTAATGGTGCCTTGTAGGGCCTCTAAAAAGGCGGTTTCGGAAGGGTAGAGGGAGCTCAAAGCACGCAGTGCATCCGGAGATTGCGCCAGTAACAGTGCGCTGAGGATCTGGCTAATTTTCAGTCGTTCTCCTGATTTTAACCCCGCGCCCCCTTGCGGTCCTTTGATTTTGGTTCGGCCTTGACCCGCCGACTCATCCACCAAAAGGAATTCCTGCAAGGAATGGGTTTTGGTCACGGTCATGGCCGTGAGCATGGGGAGAAGGCTTTGGGTGGTCAAAGGATCTTCCGGCCGTTTGGAGTAAAGAATCTGTCCGCTGTGAGCATCCATGACTACAACGGATTTGGCGTTTACAATGGGGGCGCTGGGGATGGCGGCTTGGGCGATGGTTTGAGGCAACAGCAAGCACACCAAGAGTAGGAGCAACAAAAAGCGCCTCCCAGCGCATTGGATTTTATGAACTAGGGAATTGATAGGACGGCACCTCCACCTCACGGAAAAAGCCTCTTTTTCGAATAAAAAGGCACGTTCCGCAGGAATAAATCAAGGAGCAACCACAAAATAGCCAAGGAAAGGGTGGGACCCGATCGGTCTTTGAATTCCTTGGGGACGCTCCTCCATAGATTATAGCACAGCTAATCCTCCTATGACGGACAGGGTTCTTAATGAAGAACAAAAAAGCAGATTTTGGGAAAAGGCAGGTTTAAAAGGACCGTTTGTCCCCATAGTAGAAAGGAGGAGGGAGTGTCAATGCATCGAACAACTCATAAAACGCGCCAAGACCGCCCAGGGCCCAACAAAAAGACTTTGTTGGGCCCTGGGCGGCGGCGAAGGATTCGAGCCGGGGGGTTGCTGCTGGTACTACTGCTTGGAGGCTGTCAGGGCGATAAAAAGCAAATTAGCCTAGGGCAGGACGCCAAGAGCCCTGGGCAGACCATCCACCTGGAGAAGAAAAATGGTCCCGCCCACAAAAACGGCGCCCAAGAGGGAAGGGATGACCGCAAGATCGCTCCCGAGTACCAAGAGGAAAGGGGAGTTCTTGTACAAGCCACCAGCACACAAGCGCCTTCGGAGATGGTCTGCGAAATCAAAGGGGCGGTGCAAGAGCCTGGGGTGTATCGAATCCCCAAAGAGAGCCGAGTGGTGGATCTCATTGAAAAGGCACGGGGGCTAAGCCCCGAAGGGAGCACGAAGTTTGTCAATCAGGCGCGAAAGCTTAGGGATGGAGAGGTGGTGATCATTCCGTCCAAAACGATGAGCCGGGAAGAGGTATTGCGGCAGGCAGATGCCCTGCCCCCCGCGGCAGAAGGATCGAAGGCACCAGAGGAAGCGCCAACGAAGAAAAAGATCTGCATCAATACCGCCGATCAAAAGGAATTGGAATCTCTTGCGGGCATTGGCCCGGCGACGGCGACGAGGATTTTGGACTACCGCAAAGAGCATGGGCGTTTTCAGTGCTTAGATGATCTGAAAAAGGTTCAACGCATCGGCGATAAGCTCTTTGAGCAGATAAAAAACGACATCACCTTGACGCCTTGAAGCGAAAAGCTTTGAGTGCAGTGAAGCGGTCCGCTTTCGCTCAAAGGGACCTGGGGCCGAAAAATCCATCGAAAACGACAGATCTTGAAGGAAGGAGGAGAAAATCTTTCAAATAAACCTCATAAAAATAAGTGGAGGGCTCTGCTATTTTCCATCGCACAGGCCCCGGAGAATAAGAATCCTCGTACTTTGAAAAGGATTTGGCTGAAAAGTGAAAAATGATGGGAAAAAGTGCTCTTTTCCCTTTGGAGTCGTGATGTTACCATAGAAACATCATTATTAAAGCGAGCTGAATGTATTATGAGATTTGGGTTATATCTGAGAGGAGGCGGCGCCAAAGGGGCGTTCCAGGCCGGACTCCTATGTGCTTTTTGGCAGCGTGGCGTGCAGTACTCGGTCATCGGTGGAACCTCCATCGGTGCAGTCAACGGATGGTTCGTCTTGCATAATGCCTATGAAGAAATGAAGGAGTTTTACCTTCATATGGATCAATCCGTGACGGATATGAAAGCCTCGGGGTCCGTCATCAACAACAGCCTCCTTGTCAAGAAACTTCAGGATCTGCAGGCCAATCAGGATTCTTCCGTAGAAGCCTTCTACGTCAACTACTGCCCCGTTCAAAACGGCACCTTACGTGAGAAGGTAGAAGACCTCAAAGGAACCGACGAAGCTTATGCCATTTCACGCATCGGGTGGAGCGCCCTGTTGCCCTACAATCTGCCGGAAATGGATTTTGCAGAGCTCAAGCGCTACATGGATCACACGGATTTATCTTTGAAGTTCCAGGAGGATTTGGATCGCCACGTCTACGATGGCCTGCACTTGGACGGGGGACTACTCAACAACCTCCTAATCCGCAACGTATTGGATCATAATTGTCCGCGCCTGCTGGTCCTTGGATATGAAGGCAGCCGGGAAGAGTATTTGGAGAGCTTGGGCGACCTGCCGGTTTCTGACCGGGAACGCATCCTCTATTTGGCCTCCGATGAGCCCTTTGATGGGTCCGATACCTACAATTTCACCCCAGAATTTTTGAAGCGGCGGTTTTCCCAAGGCTACGACAAGGGGATGAGCTTTCCGCTGATTAAGCTCATCAGCGGATAACCCGTCGAACCCACGAGCTCGTGCCTTTTTCACCCCGCAAGCGCATAAGATCGACCCTTTCCACTCTAGGAAGGGTCGATCTTATTTTGCATTGATTCCTAGGATCCATTGGGAAAGGGCCCATAATTCCCGCCACTTTGGCGAGAGAACCCTATGACGTTTGGGTAGTGGCCTCCATTTGCGCAGCTTCTTTGGGGAAGAGCTTCTTTAGGGTGGGGCCAATTTCTCGCTGCAATTCGATGACCCCGGGGGCGCAGCCATAGGGCGTGGGATCCCGGTTGAGGATGACGACGGGCAACTGACGGCGAAGGAAGATTTGGGGGATGCTGGCCACGGGATAAACCACGAGGGAAGTGCCCAGCACCAGGAGGCAGTCGCCTTCCATGGCGTGGGACAACGCCGTTTGCATTTCGCAGACTTCTTCATCAAAGAGCACTACATCCGGGCGCAGCATACCGCCACACGCGCACCGAACGGGCTCCTTCGCCGTCCAAACAGACTGAGGGTCCACTTTTTTGCCGCAGCGGTCGCAGGAGAAGGTGCGCAAGGTGCCGTGCACCTCACAGACCTTTTGGGAACCGGCCAGGCGATGGAGGGAGTCGATGTTTTGGGTAATCGTCCAGTGCACCCGGCCTTCGGCTTCCAAGGTTGCCAAGAGCCGATAAGAATCGTCGGGGCCGATCCCCTGGACGTTCAGGTGATCCCGAAGATAGCTGAAAAAAAGGTCTGGGTGATCGTTGAAAAACCGATGGGAGAGGATGGTCTCTGGGGGATAGCCATAATATTCGACGGAATAGAGTCCTTTTTTTGAGCGAAAGTCCGGGATGCCTGCTTCCGTGGAAAGACCTGCGCCGGATAAGACCACCACCCGCTTCGCTTCTTCGAGAACCTTTTTTGCTTTTTCGATCAGGGTGTCTTCATTCATGGCGAATGCCCTCCTTTGCACTTTCTATTTTAACACACTAAAAGATTCGGTTTTTGAGCAAAGGACACGGATCCCAAGGACCTTCTCCCACGGATGATCATGAGAGATTAGATCCAGCGATTGAAAGAAATGACTTTTGTTTGATGGCGTCGATAGCTTATGGACACATGAGCAGACGAAGGGAAACCGCAAAAAGACCTTCTACGATGCGCATTGATCCCACGGCCTTTTAGAGGATTGAGGTCATTGACTCATGCAAAAAGAAGGGACCATAAAAATGAGCCAGTCCATATTTGTGGAGGACCTGGACAGTGATCTATGAAGCAGCGCTTGAATGAGTAGATTCGGCAATAGGGGAGGATGGCATATTAGTGACAAGGGGTAAGACGCCGTAAACATAAGGGTTTTGAAGCTTCCACAACGTTATAAAACGCTAAATTGTTTTGAGCTGGTTGGTACTATTATAGGGTCGGGGGTGCGGACAAAAATCTGGGCTTGAAGAAGACTCTGAAAGGGGCAGTATAATAGAGATCCTCTTCAAAACAAAAACGAGCAGCCCTCAGGCGATAGCACAAGCATCGCTCCATCCCGGAGACGATTCGGCGGTTGGGTTATCCCGCTCGCCAAACACTCTACCTATGGATTCAGTCTGAGGGCCGTGAAGCGAAGCCTAAAAACGGGGATCGAGGAATCCACACACCGCAACATCCTCGGCATCCCGCGACTGCATTAAAACTTGAAGGCATTCATCGCTGTTTTGAATTGGGCGAGGATGTCGCACATCTCGCCGAGGAAATTGGATACAGTCGTGTGAGTATTTATCACTGGCGGGACAGATATCTTGAGAAAAGAGCGATAGGGCTCATGAATTCATAAGATAACCCTCGGGGCAATCTGGACCCTCAGCCCTCTAAGCCCGCCACCGGGTCTTGTGTCATAATTAGGACAACGGCTTATAGGAACGATGGGAAGGGGCTTTCGAGCCTTCTACTAGAGAACAAAAATTGGGATCGGTGTACTTTTTAGAGTCATTGTTGCACATAATTGTTCTAAAAAGTACACCGATTAAGGAGGAATAGAAATGAATAACCGATTACGAATTCTTCTTCAAAAATAATAACTATTATATTTTTAGGAGGAGCAAAATGAAAAATATTGTAATTAAAGAAGATATCATACCGAACTTAGAGAGTGTCCTAAATTTATATAATGATGTTTCGTGGACGGCATACACCGCTAACCCAGAGCAGTTGGAAAATGCCTTAAAGAATTCATTGAAGCTCTGGACTGCTTGGGAAGATGATCTATTACTAGGCTTAGCGAGAGTTATTGGGGATGGCTGTACGATCATTTATATTCAAGATATTTTAGTGTTAGAAGCATATCAAGGAAGAGGCTTAGGTAGTCAGTTTCTAGAAATGATTCTCAAAGAGTATCAAGATGTTAGACAAATTGTTTTGTTAACGGATGACACCGAAAAAACGATACGTTTTTATAAGAAAATTGGGCTTAAAAAGGGTAATGAATGTAACTGTGTAGCTTTTATGAAATAAGATACTCCATCGGAGTTTATGCCTACTTGTTTTATGAGCTCGGATAACAATTATTTTGAGGTGAACATGGACAAAAAAGAATACATAGAGAATCCAACAGGTGCCTCTGCTTTATCATTTTTGGAAAACGTGTGGGTCTGTAAATAGTTTTGTGCTAATGAAATTCCCATTA
>LQGW01000027.1 GCA_002838815.1 Clostridiaceae bacterium JG1575
TGTACTAGGAACTTTTACACAAGATTTTGGACTTGACTGAGGCAGAGGGGGGAGATTTTTAGATTGAGTTTATTATAGTATGCTTCGTTTGGCCGTGCTACCTTTTCGGGGATTTCCATGAGTTTTGGAGCAGGCTGCATCTTTTGGATCAAGAATATTAAAAATCCTGACCTTTTCCTTGCATTTTGTGGCAAAAAAGAGGCAAAGGGGACCCATTATTTTTGGGGGACGCTACTTGAAATATTGTCTTTCTTTGATATTATGAAACAGGAGGTGAGGCCATGGCGCGCCAAAACAGAAAAAAGGCCGAGGATGGAATTTACCATATTCGCCAGCGCAGCAAAAAAGGCTGCTGGGTGTTTCGTTCCGTGATGGATGACGCTGCTTTTTTGCGCATCGTCTGTGAGGCGGTTCAGCGAAACGGCGGGGCCCTGCTGGCCTACAGTTTAGCCGGGCCCAAGGGCTATGATTTAATCCTCGATGCCAATGGAGGAGATATTTCCGGTCTGATGAAGGAAATCAATATTTCGTACTCCCATCATCGAAAAGCCAAGGAGCCGATTTTTAAAGATCGCTTTGTCAGCCATCTATTGGCCCAGCCTCGCGGGGGCGCCCCGCAGGAGGACCTTTTTTGTCAAGCCCTGGACCGGTGGATGGTTGAGGCTCATGAAGAAGGCACGCCAGAGTTTACCACCGGACCCGATGCCCGATGTCCCGCTCCCCGAAAAAAGCGGGGCCGCACCAAACAAGAAGCTCAAAGCATGCTTTTCGAGTGGGCCAAAGGGGCGGGGGTTGCTCCTTTGACGATCCCCCTTGAAAAAGCCGTCCGCAACGCAGCCATCCGGTATTTGAAGGCCCATTCGACCCTGACTTTAAAGGAGATTGGGAGTCTCATGGGCTTGAGTGAATCCAGCATTTCCAAAATTTTAAAAGCCCCTCCCTCAAAACACCCCACGAAAGGAACAAACCTCATGACTCAAGTTGAACAAAGCCCTACCCTGTTACAAACCATGGATCAGCCCATGGATCCCGCCACCCATTACGACTGCCTGATTTTGGGAGGCGGTCCCGCCGGACTCAATGCCGCGTTATATCTTGTGCGAAAAGGATGGACGGTGGGAATTTTCGCAAGCGCTGTGGGCGGCCAAGTGGCCTCCACCTCCACGGTGGAAAACTACCTTGGCACGAGAGAACTTACCGGCGCAGACTTAACGGCCCGATTTGAAGATCACGTAGCTTCTTTGAACGTCCCCATGATCAAATATTACAGCGTCACCCAAGTCCAAAAAGACGAGAAGGGCACCTTTGAGGTCCACTGCGATGACGGCAACACCTATCACAGCACGAGCCTCATTTTGGCGACGGGGTCCTCTTCGCGCAAACTGGGGGTGCCTGGGGAACAGGAACTCTATGGGCGTGGCGTCACCTACTGCGCCATCTGCGACGGTCCCCTCTACCGCGGACAGGACGTCGTCGTGGCCGGCGGTGGCAACTCCGCTGTGGAAGCCGCGCTCGATCTTTCAAAGATCTGCAACACGGTGACCATGGTTCATCGTTCGGTGCTGCGCGCCGACCGAATCCTCATCGATCAGTTGGAGCGCTTGCCCAACGTCACGGTGCACTTGGGTACGGATCTTTTGTCCGTTGATGGCGAAGACGGCGTTGAAGGGATCACCATCCGGGATCGGCAAAGCCAATCCGTGCAGTCGCTACCCACTCGAGGGGTCTTTGTGGAAATTGGCTATACGCCCAACAGCCAGCTCTTTGAAGGCTTGGTGGCGCGGAACGCCCAAGGAGAAATCCTTACCGATGAGAACGGACAAACCTCAGAACCGGGCGTCTTTGCAGCGGGGGATGTGACCACGGAGCGCTATAAGCAGATCATCATCGCGGCCGGGGCCGGAGCCAAAGCCGCCTTGGCTTTGAACGATTGGTTGGTCACCAAGGGCTAAAGGGGCCTGCCGAATGCCTTTTGAACCCAAGTGCGTCAAAAGGTAGCAATCTCTTGGCAAAAATCCTTAAAGGAATGATAGAATTCAACTAAACCCATTGGAGGAGGCCGCGCATTTTATGAAACAACCATCCCCCCGCCCCACCAACCGCATCACGTATCAAGAACTGGCCCACCTGATCCTATTGGCTGGCGTTGTGGCCTTTGTGGTGATGAACATCACCGGATTCTTCATGACGGTTCTGAGGATCATCACAGTCCTGGCCCCCTTAATTTTAGGGATTCTTTTTGCTTTTATTCTCAACTTACCCATGACCTTTTTGGAGCGGCATCTTTTTCGAAGCCCCGCCCCCATCGTGCAAAAGATCCGCCGTCCCCTAAGTCTTGCGCTTTCTGTGATCCTAGTGATCGGCATTCTGGTGCTGGTCAGCGTCCTAGTTATTCCCCAAAGCATTCAAGCGGTGCAACAGATTTCCACGTCACTGCCTGAGACCTTGGATCGTTTGCTTGCTTGGCTGAAGGAAGTGAGTAAAAACGTGCCGGCCCTTCAAGAGCGCATTGATGCGCTGATGGCGAACCAGGGCGAGATGGCCAGCCGCGTCATCGGCAATCTTGGAACCTTGGCGGGCGGCTTTATGAAAGGCGTTACGGATGTGCTGGGTGGGTTGTTTAATGGCGTCCTAGCTTTAGTCTTCAGCCTTTTTATCTTAGGGTCTAAAGAGCGGCTGCTACGGCAGCTCGATCGCCTCATGCAGGCGTATATGTCGCCTCAAAAAAGAGGGCGGACCAAGTACTATCTCGGCGTGGTCAGCGAAACCTTCAGCCAATTCATTTCCGGCCAGGTGACTGAAGCGGTGGTCATGGGGATCATCACCACCTTACTGCTCATGCTTTTCCGCTTCCCCTACGCCACCGTCGTGGGCCCCATCATCGGGCTGACCTGCCTGATTCCCATGCTGGGAGCCATCATCGGCGGCGTTTTGGGTTTTTTATTGATCCTCACGGCGAACCCCACGCGCGCCTTGCTTTTCGTTCCTTTCATCACGATCCTCCAACAGCTCGACGGGTCGCTTCTTTATCCTAGGATTGTTGGGAATTCCGTGGGGCTGCCGGGCATTTGGGTTTTCTTTGCTGTGACCGGCGGCGGCGCGCTCTTTGGGTTTATGGGAACCTTTTTGGGGGTGCCCACCATGGCAGCTCTTTATAAGCTGGGTCAAGCCAACGTGAAAAATCGTCTGCGCCTGCAGCGAGAGGGTGCGTTGACCAATTACCAGATTCTAAAAGTCCCCAAGGGCAAGACCTCGGTCCGTCTCAATGAGCCGACCCTTTTGGAAATGGCCAATGCCCAAGGGGAAGGCGACACGGCAAAAAAAGAGCCGCCGCAGGATTAGCTCAAGGCTCTATAGATTGGGCGATGCCCTAAAATAGGGCCCCCCCCTCATCCGCCCGCAAGATCTTTGGGCCGATGAGGGGGGGTTCCGATATGGCGCTGCTGGAGATTTTTAAAGGCTTAGCAAAGGGCGGCAACCAGCGCCCCCCAAAAGGCCAAGGAAATAAGACAAACCGCCCAAAAAAGAGGCTTGCGGGTTTTGTGGTGGGCTAAGACCATGCCTAAGAGGCCGCCGGCGGCGCCTCCCAAAACACAACAAAGCAAAAGGGTCGCTTCTGGCAGGCGACGCCCGCCTCGACGGGCCCGATGCTTATCCCAAATGAAAAGCACCGCACTCACGAGATTGAGGGCTGCAAAAGGGAGGATCAACGTCAAATTCATGGGGGTTTCTCCGAAGGTCCCTCTTGTTCAGGGAGCGTAACAATGGGTGTTTTTTCGTTTCGTTAGTAAGGACTGCTCGTTAGACGCTTTGGGCGTTGGATCGCTCTAGCGACGATAGGCTTTGATGTAGCCGCTTAAATCCTTCAACCCCATGCTCCATACGCGGGAACGATACTGATAGTCGGATTCCCCGGCATTTCTTGGGATGCATAGATCCAATCGGTATTTGGAGTCAAAATCGCTGCCGCCTCGGTCCTCGATGACGAAATTGCCCCAACCGGGCAACACGACTTGGGAGCGTAGGGGCCAAAAATTGGAGGCGAGGACGCCGTAGCGCAGCTTGGTGCCCATGGCGGTAGTGGTCCAGCCGCCGTTATCGATGGCAAGAGTGGAATAAAAGCTCACTCGGAAGGTCATCTTCGTGTACCCCGGATAGGGATCCTGAGGAGCCGGCTTCGGATTTTCGGGAACCGCAGGGGCTTTGGGATTGATCCAAGCTCCGGCAGATCCGGCTTTTTTTGTGATGTTGACCATCCCGTTGTAGCGTTTGTAGACGAAATACGGACCCGGAGAGAAGGTTCCTACGCTGTTTTTTCCGTCCTTTGCGTTTTGGGCATTCATATAAAAAGGCGTGGATTTTTTCAGGGCATAGGGTTCTTTGGGGGGTTGAGGATTGGGGACCACCGCCTTGGGAAGGTTCAACAAATCGTGATGCACGTAGCCGACGAATCCATTCCAGCGCACCTGGTGCCACTTGGCGGTGGGACCGCCCAAGAGGGTTACTGGCGTGCCTTGCTTCATCAGTCCGTAATAGGCGCTTTGGTAGGAGGGGCTCTGTCTCAAAAGAGCGTTGACTTTGGTGGTGGTTTTGCCCGTAAAGCTTAAAAATTCAGTGGCCATATAGGCGGTTTTGGACTGATACGAAATCTTGCTCCAGCCCTTCCCGTAGGAGAGGACGTCCACCACGGTACCGGGACGAAAGCAGGTGAGAATGTCGCCACTCATGGAGGGCTTATTTCGTATGTTCAAGTGATCCACCGTCTTGGCGGGGGCGGCTTGTACAGGTGCGGTGTGAGCGAAGCTTTGGGCAACAAAAGTGCCTGTGATGAGAGTCACCGCCAAAAGGCTTTTGACCAGATGGCGATGGTTGGTGCGTCCGAACATGGGGCTCCCTCCGTTTTGTTTTTTTAGGTTCATACTGCCTCTCTTTTTAGCACGTTCCCAAAATCATGTCAAATTGGTTACAAAGATGTATAATTTTCCAAAGGGGATGCTCTTTCCTGGAAGAAAAACGTCGAAGCTTGATGCATCAAGCCTTGGGCCCAGGCCCAACGATTCAAAAAAAAGAGATTATAAAGGGAAATGGAAGGAACGTTTATAGCTGTAAATTTTTAACGGGTGGTTATGAAGCAGATATGAGGTGACGCAAGGGAAAATGGTGGGAAAAGGAGTCCTGGACTAGGGCAAAGCGCCGCACTTCCCGCGCGGGGGGCTTTTTTGGGGTGAAAAGCCCTGGGAGGAATGGTATAATTTACTCTAGAATGCATATTTCATCGATGAACGGTCCGCTGTTTCGATCCGGAAAGGATTCGCGGACAGGGATGGTTTAGTAAAGAAGGGAAAAAAAGGGGGATCACGTAGCATGTGGACGATCATCAGCACCTGGGCCATGTCTTTGGAGGGCGTCAGCAAGGCGGGGGACTTTTTGCGCTCCGTTGCCGATGCCGGGCTTGCCATTGAAAAATGCGTCATGGAGGTGGAAAATGATCCACGCTGGGCCTCTGTGGGCTATGGAGCCCTGCCCAATTTAGAGGGAACCGTTCAGCTCGACGCTGCCTTTATGGACGGATCGGATTTGGCTTTTGGGGCCGTTTGCGCTTTGGAGAACATTGCAAACCCCGTGAGCGTCGCCAAAAAGCTCGCATCGGAGCGCTACAATTGCTTTTTGGCCGGCGACGGGGCTAAAGAGTATGCGCTGGCGGAGGGGTTTTTGTCCAAGGACCTGTTGACGCCCCGCTCCCGAATTCTCCATCAAGAGCGCCTGGAGGCCATGGCCCAGGGCAAGGACCGCTACAGCGGTCACGACACCGTTGGGTCCATCTGCATGGATCAGAACGGACAAATTTGCGCAGCCACCTCTACCGGCGGCCTTTTCATGAAGTCCAAGGGACGCGTGGGCGACAGCCCTTTGCCCGGTTGTGGCATTTATGCCGACAATGAAGCCGGAGCTTGCGTATGCACCGGGGTGGGCGAAGATATTATGAAGGGGGCCTTGGCTTACGAAGTGGTCCGTAAGATGGCCGAAGGGAAAGCGGCACAATACGCCTGTGATGAGGCGCTGGGTGATTTAGAGGCTCGGTTTGCCCGAGGGAAGCGGCCTGTGGGGCCCATGGCTCTGGTGGCTGTGGACAAAGAAGGCGGCTGGGGCGCCGCCAGCAGCAGTGAAAACTTCTCCTTCGTCGTGGCCACGGATGAAGAAGCGCCGCAGGTGCTCATTGCCCATCGCACCGAGGGAATTTCTCACCATCAGGCAGCAAGCGAAGAGTGGATGGCGCACTATCTTGATGAATCCAACGTCTTTCGCTAAAAATGTGAGAAGACGGCGTTAAGAACCTAAAGGGCAGACCATACAAAGGGCAAAAAAGAAGAAAACAGAGCAAAACCCGTCTCCAGCATAAAGCTTTTGGAGACGGGTTTTATTGAACCAATCTTCAGGGGATCCCTCGCTCAAGGACGCTCTGGGGGACGTCGAAAACTTCCTCAAAGGACAATCACTTCATAGCCTGCTTCCAGGGAAGGCGCCATATCAAAATGCCCCATCAGTTCCTCGAGAAAGGGAAGCCCCAAGGGCAGGAGGGCTTCATAAACGCCCAAGCTTCGCGCGCAGGTCAGGCAAACGCCGCTCAAAAGACCCAATTCCTGGGCTTCAAAGTATAGGGGATTGTTCTCGTGATAGAGCTTTGGCAAAAGGCGCACGCTCTCGCCTTCAAAGACAACCTGGACGTCGTGACCTCTTTTTTTTAGGGAAAGGGCGTTGAGCAGCACGTGCTTGACACACAGCAAATCGCCCGTCATCCCGCAGAACAAGATTTTTTTCATGGCGGTTCCTCCGATGCGTTGATGATTCCATTATAACCGCAAGCGCAAGGAAAAGAGAGCGCTTGGGCGCTTTTGACGTCGAGGGAGCATTTTGCCCAAGAAGATGGGGTATAATGGGAGAGAATGCCAAGCGTCCATAAACGTTTTGCGCAACAAATGAAAAAAGGCAGGAGGAAGATTGCTATGAAACTCGCCGTGGGATCGGATCACGCAGCGTATGAATTCAAAATGGACCTTTTAAAATACCTCGAGGAGAAGGGCATCGAGTACGAGGATTTGGGCAGCCACAGCGCAGAGCGCACGGATTATCCCATTTGGGGTGAAAAAGTGGCTCGAAAGGTGGCCGCAGGGGAGGTGGACGCCGGACTGCTTTTTTGCGGGACGGGGGTGGGGATTTCCATTTCCGCCAATAAAGTGCGCGGGATTCGAGCGGTGGTTTGTTCTGAGCCGTATTCTGCAGCCATGGCCCGCCGTCACAACAACGCCAACATTCTATGCATGGGCGCTCGCGTTGTGGGGCCGGACCTCGCCCGGATGATTTTGGATGCTTTCTTACATTCGGAATTTGAAGGGGGGCGTCACGCCAAGCGAGTGGACCTCATTTCAGCCATTGAAGCGCGCGAAGAGCGCTAAAAGACCCGAAAAATTATGCTTGCGAGCTTCACGGCTTTTTTCGTATTGAAGCGCGCGAAGAGCGCTAAAAGACCCGAAAAGGCGGCGAAAGGCAGCGCCAAGGAGGAATGCAGTTGAAGACAATTCGTGTGGCGGCGGCCGTATTTTGGCGGCCGGGAGCCGTCTTTGCCACGCGCCGCGCCCAAGGAGAATGGGCCGGCTTTTGGGAGTTTCCCGGAGGGAAAATAGAGGCTGGAGAAACCTCCCCTGGCGCATTGGTTCGGGAAATTCAGGAAGAGCTAGGGGTCCTCATTGATCCGGGCGCTTTCTTTGCCACCGTAACGTATGACTATCCCGAGTTTCACCTTTTTATGGAGACCTTTTTATGCCCGGCGCCCAAGGAGCCCTTTGTGCTGTTGGAGCATGCCGAGGGCCGATGGGTTCCGTTGATGGACCTGACAAAGCTTCAGTGGCTGCCCGCCGATCGTCCTTTAGTGAAAAAAATCCAGGCAGAGCTCTTTTAACGAGCCTTGCCTGGATTTTTCGTTTGCCCTTTGGCTTGGGAGCGCTCTGGATCAGCTTAGGATCCCAAGGGTGCTGCTTACCTCTAAGAAGCGCGCGGGGATCGGACGCTCCATACGCCAAACGATGCTCATGGGGCGCGATCCCTCATGGCGGACGTAGTGGGCTTTGCCCAAAAAAGTGAAGGGCAGGGAGCCCGCACCATCGCTTTTTCGCTCCCGGACAAAGAGTAAAATCGTTGAGCCTTGCGCGTCATGGTGAATGTAGCGGGTGCCGGTGGGGGATTGTTCGCTGGTTGTGCTTTGGCTTTGCCAATGAAACAGGTGGTCGTTGATGGAGTAATCCTTATAGAGCGTCGTGGGCGAATAGTCCTTCTCGGATTTCATCAAAGTAGTTAACAGCACATCCGCGGGGAGCTGCGGCAAATACTTTACGCCCTCACGCACGCTGGAGGGCTGATCAAACCCAAGCCCTACCAAGAGTTGGTCCCGGGAGTAATCGCAATGCAGGTCCAGGGCGCTGGCGTCGTCTAAGGCTACGGGCTCGTCCACAAAATGGATGCGATTTAAAAGCAGGTGCAAGAGGGATCGAAGTTCCTCTTTCACCCTGGGGGATTCGCGCAGGCTAAAGAGGGTTTGAGCGATAGCGTCCGCATCCAAAAGGGCGGCGCCGTTTTTTCGAAAAGAGACCTGGAACATTTTCAGCCAACGCCATTGGGTGGCGGATAAGCGGGACAAAAGATCCGCCAAGGGGTCCTCGCAAGAGAGCACCTGGAGTAAAAACTTCAGCCAGCGGCGGGAATTGATGGAGCTTAGCCGTAAAAAACCCGCCGCAAGTTCAGCCTCGGTGTAGGGAGACTCTTGCGAGGGCACCAGGTTCAAGAGGCGCTTAAAATCATAAAAGCTTCGCTTATAGCGGTAGATATCCCGCGGGGAGAGGGTTTTTCCCTGATGGGCCCAATACGCTAAGAACTCTTCTAGGGAACACTCGGGGCCTACGTCGTGGGCGGCCTCTTGAATCAGTTGCTGAAGATAACTTTGGCGGCCCACCACCTGCCGAAGATTCGCCTCAAGGATTTGAGCGGGAACCTTCTCCAGCTGAATGTAGCAGTTGGGGGGAAGTCCTGGGAATCCCTCCTTCATCTCCCGGGATAAGGACCGGCCTTTTCGGTGCAATAGGGCAGAGAACTTTTCTGAGAACGCATAGTTTTTGTGCTGTTGGCCGATGAAGTCTAAGACGGTGAGGCAGTCCTTGCCGGGGCTGTGGCGAAGGCCGCGGCCCAGCTGCTGCAAAAAGATCGTGAGGGACTGGGTGGGGCGAAGGAACAGCAGGGTGTTGATGGCGGGAATGTCCACCCCCTCGTTGTAAAGATCCACGACGCAAAGGATGTTGAGGCGCCCTTGCTCTAAGTCTTTGCGCGCGCTTTGGCGAAGCGCGGCCGGGGTGTCCGCGGTCAGCGCCAACGCCTTAAGGCCAGAAGCTTGGAAATGCTCAGCCATGAAGCGGGCGTGCTCTTTGGACACGCAAAAAGCCAAGGCCTTGGTTTGAGCCAGATCGGTGACCGTTCGATCCAAAGCTCGAACGATGTAGTCGGCTCTTTTTTTGGCGATCTCTCGGCTAAAGACGTAAAGTTCGGTGAGCTCGGAGCCCTCATACCCCCCTCTAGTCCATTTTAGATGGCTCAGATCCGCAGGGTCCGCTACGCCAAAATATTGGAAGGGGCACAGTAAGTTTTGGGCAATGGCTTCGGGCAAGCGCAGCTCGCAGGCCATGTGTCCCCCAAAGAAGACCAGGATGTCTTCTCCGTCCATGCGCTCGGGGGTTGCTGTCAGGCCCAACAGAATCTTGGGCGTAAAATGCTGCAAAAGATCCGCATAGGTAGCGGCGGAGGCATGGTGGAATTCATCCACGACAATGTAGTCGAAAAAGTCCTTGGGAAAGTGTCTGGTGATGTTCTTGGCGGCGGCCATTTGAACCGAGAGAAAAAGACTTCGGGGGTCCGAAGGCACTTCGCCACCGACCCATAGATCGCCGAAGTTCTCATCCTTTAGAACCCCGCGAAATGCCTCGCGACTTCGCCGCAGAATTTCCTCCCTGTGGGCGAGAAATAAAAACGTCGCTGAGGGGTTTTTTCGGCGAACCTCGCGAAAATCAAAAGCAGCAATCATGGTTTTCCCGGTGCCTGTGGCGGACACCACCAGATTTTTCCAGCGTCCAAAGACCGTGCGTTCCGCTTGGATCTGATCTAAGATGTCCTGCTGGAAGGCATAGGGATGCAGATCAAAAAATATGGGGGAAGCGGCGGGAGCGGATTTCTCTTGGGCCAAAGCCTGTTCCAAGCGTTGTTTTTGGGTGGCATCATAGGTCTCGTAGGAGGGGGCATTCCAGTAGGTTGCGAAGGTGGCGCTGATTTTTTCCAGCATGTGGGCGGAGTCCTTGGCGCAGACTTTGACGTTCCACTCGGAGCCTGTGGTGGTGGCCGCTCGAGAAAGATTTGAGGAGCCGATGTAGGCGCAAGAGAGGCCGCTGTTTCGATGGAAGATATAAGCCTTGGCGTGCAGGCGCGTGTTCTTTGTGTCATAGGAAATCCGAAGCGTTGTCCCCTTGAGGGAGGCCAGAGCGTCCACGGCTTTGGGATCTGTCGCGCCCATATAGGAAGTGGTCAAAACCCTCAGTTCGCCCCCAAGGTCGGTAAAGCGTTTGAGATCCTCGTAGATTAGACGTACCCCGCTCCAGCGAAGAAAGCTCACCAAAAAATCCGCCCGATCGCAGCTCGCCAGCTCTTTTTTGAACTCTGAATAAAGGGCCGGTTCGTGGCGCGAGCCAGTAAATAAGGAAGAGTAGGCCATGGGGGAATCGGGGCGAATGAGGGAAAAACTTTTGGCGTCGGCGACCTGCTGGTAGGGGGTATGACCGGGCTTTGCCAGCCCCTTTAAAAGTCGCAAGGGAGGCTTGGGCAACTGATAGGCCAAGAGGGAATCGTCCACGCGGGCCAAGGAGGCAATAAAGGCATTGGCGAGGTCTAAAGGCGGGGCACCTTTGAGAAAAGAGGGATCCTGCCGGGATAAAAACGCTTCAAAGAGCGTCTTTAAATATCGCGAGAGCAAAAGAGGAATCTCTTCGGCCTCGGCCAAAGCCAACTCTTTTTGTGCCTCTTGGGGCAATTGATCCAATTGACGCTCCAGGAGCTCATTGATGAAATCATCGTACAATCCGCTTTGCATGGGGTCTCCTTCCTGGCGGGCAAAATGCGCAGACGTGGGAAAAAAGGGAAAAAGGCAATACAAGGGTCAGCGCAGCTTCGCGCCCAGAACGTTTTTAAAATGGGCCAGGGCAAAGGCGTGGCCTGCGGGATCAAAGGAAGCCACCGCGTGCTCGGGCACTTCAATGGCGTAGCCCAGCTGATAGGCGTCCACCGCGGTGTGAAGGATGCAGATGTCCGTACAGACGCCGCAAAGAACCACCTTTTCAACGCCGCGCTCCCGCAACAAAAGATCCAGCGGGGTGCCGCAAAAGGCAGAATAGCGACGCTTGTCCAGCCAAAGAACCCGAGGATCCCTAAAGTGCGCGGCATACCAAGGGTTGATGGCGCCATAGAGGGCGCGGCCCGGGGTGCCTTTGAGGTTGTGGGGCGGGAAAAGGGCGCTTTCGGGGTGGTAGGGATCCTCGAGTTCATGCAAGTCCATGGCGAAAACAATGAGAGACCCCTTGTCGTAGGCTTCCACTAAGGCGCGCTCAATCGCCCCTTCAATGGCTTGACCTGGTGCCTGGCAGCTCAGCGCCCCGTCTGGGGCGACGAAATCACAAGAATAATCGATGACCAGCAGTGCTTCCTTCATAGAAATTCTCCTCCTTTTGGCGGTTCAAGGCCTCTATGAGGCGTCCGATGAACCCTAATGCGCGTCGTTCAACGATCCAAGGGTAAGGGATCTTGGTGCCTTCATTATACCGCGCAACCTCGGACATTCGGCTTGAAAAAAATCCTGCGGTCAAAAACTTATTGAGAAGGGCAGAGTTCTTCCAATGCTGGCGCTGACTTAAGGGAAATGTAAGAGACGGACCAGAGTTTAGAGTGCTATAGTGGCAAATGAAGAAAAGAACTGCGAGCGATTTCGCCGGAACAAATTTTCGGCCCCTTAGGGGACCCTAAGACCCCATAGAATTCATAAGGAGGAGCAACGCATGAAATCCCACACCGAATCCCCACAACGCATGGATCCATTTCCCGAGGACGGTTCTCTGGGGCCAACCCTCTCCACCCCACCGAAAAGGAAAAAACGGGCGTTGGTGCTGGGGGTGCTTTTATTGGCGGCTCTTTTGGCGGGAGGCACTTACTATTCCGCACGGTTGAATGAGCCGCCTACGCCCAAGGTTTGGACGGGATCGTTTGCCCCACAAATCCGCAGCAGCTATCAAGGCAAAAGCCTTTTGGTCATGGACCTAAAGCAGCGGGAAACCCTTGTGGCCTGCAACGAATCCCTTGAGGTATTGCCTGCCAGCATTGCCAGGCTCTTTGTCATCGATTATGCCTTGACCCTCGCCCAGCCCGAAGATGAATTGACGGCACGGCCCCAAGCCTTGGAGCTGATGAAAAAAGGCTCTTCCACGGCGGAGCTCACTGAAGGAACCTATGAATTGCAGGATCTTTTGGCCGCTTTGTTGATTCCCTCGGGGAATGATGCAGCCTATGTTTTGGCGGACCAGCTGGGCATGAGAATGCTGGGGAATGTTCCGTCGGCCCAGGAACGAGTGGATGCCTTTATGAAGGGGCTGGCGGTCCACATGAAAAAAAGAGGGTATACCCATACGCATTTTCAGGACCCTTCCGGATTTGATTCGAAGGCCGTCACCACCTCATCCGATGTCTGTGCCGTCACCTTGCGCCTTTGCCAAAACCCCCTCATCCAAGAGCTCATCAGAAAGCCCGAGCAGATTCTTCGCCGTGGGGATGGGGGCCATCAGCGGATGAAAAACACCAATGCTTTTTTGGATCGTTCTTCGAAATATTTCAACCCAAGAGTGCGGGGCGTAAAGACCGGATCGCTTAAAAAAAACTTTAACATCATTGTTTTATATGAAACTGCGAATAGGGACTACCTGGTCCTAAACTTCGGCTCACCCAGCGATGCCCGGCGCTACGAGGATCTCATTCCCCTCCTCAAGGCTCTCGATGAGCGCGATGCAGTGAAACACCATCCAAAGCCCAGGGGCCTACGAGGACGCGCCGAGGGACTTCAAGGCTCCGCCAGGGGCCTTTTTTCTTTGGGGGTCTTTTGGTTGTGCAGCTTCGGCCCGACGGAAAATCCGCAATGCGCCAAAGTTTGATATTATGGGAGGGAACGAGGAAGCCCTGAGGACTCTTGAAGTGTGGCAGGGCAAAAGGAGGAGAACTCATGGAGCGTCAGGATGCGGGACTTGCCCCATTGCTGCAGTATGAAAATATCGCTTGGTATCAGCCCGGAGAGGTGGTCATCACGGATCGGCGGGTGTGGCCTTATGAGAAAAAGGTGGTGCACTGTCCCACGCACCAAAGCGTGGCCCAGGCCATTACGGATATGGTGACGCAAAGCGGCGGACCCTACCTTGCCTTGGGCATGGGTATGGCGCTCGCTGCGGAGGAGGCCGCAAGACGTCCCAGAGGGGAGCAAAAAACGCACCTCATGGAGGCGGCCCACACACTGACGAACGCTCGACCCACCACGGCGCAACGTATGGGTCAATTGGCTCAGAGTTCTTTGAGGGCGGCGTTGCGGGCCTTTGATGAAGGGGAGAATATGGCGCAGGCTGTTGCTCAAGAAGCCATCGACGCCATCAACCGGCGCTATGCGGCGGTGCACCGCATGGCGGGCTATCTGGTCTCCACCTTTAAGCCAGAATCCACGGTGATGACCATGTGTTTTGCCGAGACCATTGTGGGCATGATGCTCTTGGAACTTAAGGCGCAGAAGAAAAGCGCTCGGTTCATCTGCCCGGAAACCAGGCCCTACCTTCAAGGCGCCAGGCTCACGGCTTCGGTGATTACGGATATGGGCTTTCCCTGCCACGTCATTACGGACAACATGCCCGCCTGGATCATGGGCCGCGAGGGGGTGGATGTATTCACCACGGCGGCCGACGTCATCACCATGGACGGTCATGTGATCAATAAGGTGGGCACCTTCGGCATTGCCCTGGCGGCTCAGCATTACGGCATTCCTTATTGGGTCACCGGAGCTCCGGATCGGGCGTATCCCACAGCCCAGGGACTGCCCATTGAAGAGCGGGAGGTGCAAAAGGTGCATGAGCATTTGGGTCGACGGGTTACCCCCGAGGCCGCGGGGGCGTACTACCCGGCCTTTGATGTGACGCCGCCTTCCTTGGTGGGCGGGGTGGTGACCCCCAAGGGCATCTATTCGCCGTGGGCGCTCTCGTCGTATTATGAAGCGCAAGAAGCCGGGGAGGTGATCGTATGAGGCCGTGCTTTGGCGGACGAACCCTTGACCAGTATGAAGAGATTGCCGCTTTTTTAAGACAGCGGCTGCCCTTGTTGCCGCGCATTGCTTTGGTGCTGGGCTCCGCGCTGGGGTCTCTCGCCGAGGCCATCGAGGATCCTTTCGTCCTTCGTTATGAGGACATCCCCGGCTTTTTGCACGCCACCGTGGCTTCTCATAAAGGAGAGCTTCTTTGCGGGCGTCTGGGCGGCCAAGAAGTGCTTTGCCTTTCGGGGCGTTTCCACGGCTATGAAGGATATGCCTATGAAGATTTGGCGCTGCCCATCCGCGTGTTGCACCTTTTAGGCGTTCGTCAACTGATTTTGACCAATGCGGCGGGGGCCATCCGCCCCGAGTGGCGCCCCGGGGAGATTATGCTCCTTGAAGACCACATTCAGCTCAACGGCGCGACTCCTTTAAGGGGGCCCCATCTGCCCGAATTTGGGCCGCGTTTCTTTGATGTGTCGCAGTTGTATTCCCAGCGCCTTCGGGACATGGCCTTTGAATGCGCCGAAGAACTGGGCATCCCCTTACGTCAGGGGGTATATTACTTTGCACCAGGGCCTCAGTTTGAAACCCCCGCGGAAATTCGCGCCATGCGGATTCTAGGCGGCGACTGCGTTGGAATGTCCACGGTGCCCGAAGCCCTCGCCGCGGCCCAAGTTGGCATGGAGGTCGCTGCGTTTTCCATGCTGTCCAATATGGCCGCCGGGGTGGTGGGCAACAAGGTGAGCGGGGAGGAAGTGGATGAAGTGGGGGGCCGAACCGCCCCACAGCTGGCGGCGCTGATTGAAGCCCTGCTGGCGAAGCTTGGATCATAGGGAGGATGGATGCAATGATTTTTGAACAGGCCATGGTCTATACCGGTGAGATTCTTTTGGACGATCAAGTAGTGGTCGTGCGCGAGGGGCGCATCGAGTCCATCGGACCCGACAAAGTGCTCCCGCAGCCCGGGGAGTCGGTCCGCAGCGCCAAGGGGCATCTGATGATGCCCGGTTTGGCCAACACGCACTGCCACATCCCCATGACCCTTCTTCGAGGCTACGGCGAAGGGCTGCCCTTGCAGCGTTGGCTTTTTGAAAAAATGTTTCCCTTTGAGGAGCACCTGACGCCCCAGGATATCTATTGGGGAACCTCTTTGGGTCTCTTGGAGCTCATCGCCTCAGGTTGTACCTTCTATGAAGATATGTATTATGAAGTGGAAGAAATTGCCCGGGCCACGGCGCAGGCCGGACTGCGGGCGAACATCGGTCGGGGCGTGACCCAGACGCAAAGCGGACGATCTTTTTTTGAGCACGTGGCTTATCAGGACACGGAGCGATTGGCCGAGCGCATAAAAAAAGAAGGCTGGTCGGATCTTTTGCGTGTGGATGTTACGCTGCATGCAGAGTACACCACCGAGGAGTGCTTGATGCGTGAGGTGGCCGCCTATGCCAAAGAAACGGAACGCATTCTTCAGGTGCATGTCTCTGAGACCAGGGCCGAGCAAGAAGCTTGTCTTCAAAAGTACGGCGTGACGCCCTTGGGGCTTTTGGAGCGCAGTGGGGTATTGGACGGACCGGTGGTGGCTGCCCACTGCGTGCATGTGTCGAAGGGGGACTTGACGCTTTTGAAGGAGCATAAGGTTTCCGTGGCCCACTGCATCTCCAGCAACCTCAAGCTGGGCTCGGGCATTGCCCCCATCAAAGCCATGAAAGAAGCGGGCATCGCCGTGACCTTGGGCACCGATGGAGCGGCGTCCAACAACAACCTCAATATGTTCGAGGAGCTGCATCTGGCGGCCATGGTGCATAAAGGAGTGAATGAAGATTCGCTGCTCTTTTCCCCGCAAGAGATGCTCCACATGGCCAGCCGAGCAGGCTTTGAGGCGGGGCATCGCTGGGACTGCGGGTTCCTCAAAGCAGGGGCCGCTGCGGATTTGCTGCTGTTGGATCTTTCCCGAGCGCACCTGCAGCCGGGCTTTGACCGTCTCTCGGACGTGGTGTATTCTGCGCAGGCGTCGGATGTGGCGCTAACCATGGTGGCCGGTCAGATTCTCTACGAAAAGGGAGAATATAAAACGCTCGATGAAGAAAAAATCAAATTTGAAGCCAAGCGCTCCCAAAGGCGCATTCTTCAGGAATTGGGGGTCCTACGATGAAACTGCAACGAGAACGGGCACTTCTTGTGGCCTACGGCAAAAAGATGCTGCAGGATCATTTGACCACCGGCACGGGGGGGAATTTATCGATCTATTGTCCCGAGGAGGGGCTCATTGCCATCACTCCTTCAGGGGTGGATTACCAAAAGATGAAGCCCAGGGATATTTTTTTAATGCGACCCAATGGAGAAGTGGTTCAAGGCCCCAAACGCCATCAGCCCACCAGTGAGTCGGCCCTGCACCTGGCCCTTTACGCCAAGCGGCCGGACGTGAAGGCCGTCTGCCATACGCACTCTCTTTACTGTGTCGCTTTGGCCGTTTGCCACACGCCCCTCTCCCCCATCCACTATTTGATGGCCATGGGGGGAAGTGCGGTGCGCGTGGCGCCCTATGCAACCTATGGAACGGAAGAATTGGCCGAGCACTGCGTTGAAGCGATCCAAGGAGATCATGCAGTGCTTTTGGCCAACCATGGCCTCATTACCGTGGGGGTGACCTTGGAGGAAGCCTACGCTCGAGCCCAGCAGTTGGAATTCGTTGCTCGCCTTCAAGTGCTGACCCAAGGAGCAGGAGCGCCCAAGGCGTTGAGTGAGGAGGAAATGGCCCGGGTACGTACCCGCTTTCACAGTCATCCCTACCACTCCTAGCCGCTATCTTGGGTTCTCCGGGGATTGTCCCAATCACCTGATATAATGAAGCTAAAGAATCCAGAAAGGGAGGTGGTCTTATGTATGTAGCCATCATCGGGGATATGGTGGATTCCCGGCACCTTCAAGAACGGGCAAAGGTTCAAGAGCAGTTGCGGGGGATTTTACAAAAGCTCAATGAGTCCTTGGGCGAGAAACTCGCCAGTCAATTCACCCTGACGTTGGGGGATGAGTTCCAAGGTCTTTTTCACAGCGCCGAGGGGGTATTTCCTGCCCTTTGGCAGTTGAAATTTCAAATGCATCCTGTGAAGATCCGCTTTGGCGTCGGGCTGGGGCGCATGGATACGGCCATTGACCCTAAGCGAAGCCTAGGGTCCGATGGTCCGGCCTATCATGAGGCGCGCCGTCGAATCGAAGAGGTGAAAAAAGGGGAGGGCGGCAAGTACCTTCTCCATCGGGACGTGCTCGTGGGGGCTGCGGACTGTGCACAATCCCTTCGGGCTTTGAACGCTGGGTTGACTCTTTTGCATGGAATGGAGTGTCGCTGGACCAGTACGCAATGGCAGAACGTATCCGATGGACTGCTGAAGGGACTCAATCAATCCCAGATTGCCAAAATGCGGGGCATCCACCAAAGCTCGGTGCAGCGAAGCTTCGCCGCCGCAGGGTTTTATGAATACCAAGAGGGCTATTGGGCCATGGCGGCTTTATTTGAGCAAATTTGGGCGAAGTGCTCATGAAAGAGCTTTTGTTGTTGCTTTTGTTGGCCCATACGCTGGGGGATTTTTATCTGCAAGGGCCAACGCTCTCCAAAGCCAAAGCCGCGGGCGGACGCTCCCTTATGTTGCATGCGGTGCTTTATGGACTGCCTTATGCCTTTGTGGCGTTTTTGCACGGGGGCAATCGAACGCTTTGGCTTTGCGCTTTTTGGTGTACCCTTTTTCATGGGATCATCGATTGGGGCAAGATCGCTTGGCAAAGAAGGGAGCCCAGAAGTCCGGGGCGCCGTCCAGGACTGATTTTTCTGTTGGATCAGGCGGTGCACGCACTGACGATTCTTTTGACGGCGTTTTTCGTTTCCCAGGGCGCCTTTCAGGGCGAACCGTGGCCCATTCTAACGGCCTTACTTCAAAGTCTCTCCCTCACCGTCCGAGGCGTTTTGCAGTGGACTCTGGCGCTGCTGCTCATTGCCCGCCCGTCAAACATCGCCTTTGTCCAGCTGTTCTCCTTGTATAAACCAGGAGACGATCTGCCTCGGGAGGTGCTTTTGGACATTCCAAAAGAGAAGCTCAAGGCCGGAGCTATGATCGGATTTTTGGAAAAGCTGATTTCCCTCCTTTTTCTTGCCCAAGGGCAGTATATGGCTCTTGGTCTCGTGCTGACGGCCAAGAGCATTGCAAGATACGACCGCATCAGCCGCAGCGCCTCCTTTGCTGAATACTACCTCATCGGGACGCTGACGTCCTTGATCTTAGCCCTGCTCACGTACGCCCTTTGTTTTAACCTATTGGCTTAACGCCCCCCTCCCGCTCAATCCGGGCGGGGCTTTTTTTGCGTTTTTGCCCCGGGCCCTTTCCGCAGTGCCCGCCTACTTTTAAATCAGGGGAAGGACCTTTTACGAAGAAAGCCCCTTTTTACCCCCATCTTCATATGATCTTTACATATCTTTAAGCGATTGAGGGTAGAATAAGATCGTATGAAACCGTCCATCTTTGGCGGACGGATGCACGTGCGGTGCCTAAGGTCCTTATCGGGCGAAAAGAAAGAAGAATCTGCCGGCGATGCGGCACTTCTTCACATCAAGTTGAAAGGTGGTATGTATGAACAAACTCAAGAAGATTGCTGGATTATTGCTGCTTTGTGTTTTTGTTTTTTCTGCGGTTTTTGTTCCAAGTCCAGCCAAGGCAGAACCTGGGCGAGCCATTGCTCGGGAGTATTTGAATTTCAGAGCTAAGGCGGAGAAGAATTCCCCAATTCAAAGCGTCATCCCTGAGGGAGCGCAGGTTCTGGTTTTGGAGAAGGGAGCTCCCTACAGCAAAGTGGTGTTTGAAAATAAAGTGGGCTTTGCGGCCACGGACTTTTTGGCCTTGCAAGAAGAGCTTTCGGCCCTTCGTAGCCTAACTCACCGCCGCCTTCAGCCGCTGAAGGAAGAAGCGGACAGAGCGTCCAAGACGCTGGTTTCCTTAAAACCAGGCAGCATCGTAAACCTGGTGGAGCTGTTGGAGGGATGGTACCTTGTGGAGTATCAGGGGACTCTTGGATATGTGGAGGCCCTGGGCTGGATGGACAGCCCCGTAAAGGTCCCTGTGAAGAAACCGGCGCCCGTCGCGCCCGTGGACGGGACGATGGACATTCTCTCGGATATTACGGTCTATATGAATGCTTATGATGCGGCAAGTCGCGTCAACCCCGCCGGAACCTATTCCAAAGGAACGTTTACGGTTTATAAAAACTTCGGCGGCATGGTTAATGTGACGGGCGAGCCTGGAGTTCCCGGAGGCTGGATCAACCCTGCGGACAATAAGGAAGTGCCCGCTCCTTCGCCGGCCAAGCCCAAACCCGAAAAACCACTGCCCAAAGGGCTCTATGAGCTCAAGGAAGCCACGGCAACCTATATGAATGCAGAGGATGCGGCCAATGAGGCCAATGCGTTGGGGCGGTTTCGTCCGGGAACCTATCATGTCTTCCATGAATTTGGCGGTATGTTGAATCTTTCGAAAATCCAAGGCGTTCCAGGGGGCTGGATCCACCCCAAGAGCACTCCGAACGCCCCTAAAACACCGGTGCTGCCCGTCCAACCCAAGGAGGAACCCAAACCGGTCAAAGACCGCATCCTCGCGCACGCCAACGTGAACTTGCGCACCGGCCCTTCGCTCTCGAGCGAGGTGATTCGTCTGGTTCGTCCCAACGAAGAGGCTTCTCTCTTGGGACGGGAAGGGGAATGGCTCTTGGTGTCCTTGGGCCCCCAAAAAGGCTATACGTACCGCACCCACTGGACCGTTTCTGAGGATCTTTTGGCCAGGTTCCCAGATCAAAACGAACCGGTAAAGCCTGATCCCAAGCCCGAGGCCCCTAAAGAAGGAGCCCCAACGGTCTATTTGGATCCCGGGCACGACGGCCGGGGAACCGGAGCCATCTCCTACATCACCGGGGTTTTGGCCGATGAGAACGATCTGGTTTGGGATGTCTCCACTCGCTTAAAGAGCCTTTTGCTCGAGCGGGGCTATGGCGTCCATATGTCCAAAACACACATCAATGAGGATGTGGAGCTTGCGGATCGGGCAGCGGACGCCAACGCCAAAAACCCGGATGTTTTTGTTTCGATCCACTGCAATGCCTTTACCAGCCCCGTAGCTCGGGGAACCATCGCATTCGCCCCTGGCTATAAGCTTTCTGCAAAGACCAATGGCTGGCGCTCGGATTCGCTACGGCTTTCCCGATTGATGGCTTCCCATGTAGGCAGTCTCTTTGGCGCCTACCAGACCGTAGTGGATACCTCGTACGGTGCTTCGCTTGCGGTGAATCGCTTAACGCAAATGCCGTCCATGCTTTTGGAGCTCGGCTTTATCACCAATCCTTCGGACGCAGCCTTCTTGTTGCAACCGGAGAACCGTCAGGCCATTGCCCAAGAAATGGCCGACGCGCTGGATGAATATTTCGGACGCTGATGCATTGTGGCCCTGGGGCCAGTAGCATTGGGCCAAGAGGAACCTTCCGGATTGAAGGTTCCTCTTTTCCGTTGTGTTGCCACAAAAAAAAGCCCCGACAAGAGGGGACCCCACAAAGGACGCGCTGGGGTATAATGAAGAAAAGGGGGGGCCAAGGGTCTGCCTCTAAAGAGGACGAAGGGAGCATCTCCATGTCAAAACGCATTTATTTGGCCGATGATGATGAGAACATCCGGACGCTGATGACGGGTTTTTTGGCCCGGGAAGGCTATGAGGTTCAGGGCTTTGAAAACGGCGAGGCCCTTTTGTTGCAATTCCAAAAAGAACCGGCGGATCTTGTGATCCTCGATGTGATGATGCCCGGCCCCGATGGCTTTCATATCAGCCGCTCGCTGCGAAAATCCAGCGCGGTCCCCATTATTATGGTCACCGCACGGGATGCCGAACAGGATTTGGTGCGCGGCATCGAGGCGGGGTCGGACGATTACATCACCAAGCCCTTTTCGCCCAGGACCCTCACCATGAAGGTGGGGGCCATGCTGCGGCGCATTCAATGGGATCGGGGTGGAGGCGTTGAAGGGACCCTTTCGTTTTTGGATATTGAACTCCAGCCGGATCGAAAGCAGGTGTTTATTAAAGGAGAGGCAGTGGATTTGGCCCCCAACGAATATGCCTTGCTCAAATACCTCATGGAACATCAGGATCGCGCCATTTCTCGGGAAGAGTTGTTGGACCAGGTGTGGGGGTACACCACCCCGGTGGAAACCCGGGTCACCGACGATACGTTGAAACGTCTTCGCAAGAAAATCGCCCACGCCGCCGCGCAGATTGAAACGGTGTGGGGCTTTGGCTTTCGCATGAGCCCCAGAGGTTGAGATGCAGGAGCGGCCAAGCATTGGATCCAGGATTTTATCCTATTACTTTTTTACCATTTTGGTGGTGTTTTTTGTGTTGGTGGTCAGCTTCAACTTGGCGGTGCGCATTTATGCCTCACGGCAGTTGAAGGACCAGCTCAATCATACGAAAGAGCAGGTCGATCGCTTACGGGCCAAGGACGTGCCTCCCAGCGGCGAAGATCGCCAGTCCCTTTTTGATCGAACCAGCCGAAGCGCGCATGAAGGCAGCGCGGTGCGCATGCTATTTATGGATCAAGAAAGAGTCTTGACGGTGGCAGTGCTCAACATGCAGCAACTAAGGGAAAAGACCGGCCGGCAGGAGGCCTCTTTGCCGGCCCGTTCTTCAGGTCTGGCAAAGCTGGATGGCGTGGTGCTGCGCATGGGCCCCAGTGCTTTTGGCGAAGCCAAGGCGGTGCTGGACTACGTTCAAGGCACGCACTACAACTTGAAGAAAAAAGGGGCCAGCTCCGCTTACATTCAAGGGCGAAACTATTTGCTGCAAAGCATTCCCTTCGCCCAAAATCAGTCGGAGACTGAGTATGTTTTGGCCTACGTCTCGGTGGAGTCCTTTGAACACTTTTCAAGAAGCGCATTACAGATTCTCTCCTTCATCATGATCCCCATCTTGGTGCTGAGCTTCTTTGTGATGCGGGCGCTGGCGAACGCTTTGGCGCGGCCTATCGTCTTGCTCGAAGGCCTCTCCCGCCGCTTTGGCTCCGGAGCGTTTGTCGGTGAAGATTTCCATTTTCGGGAAAAGGAGCTCCACGATCTCAATGAAGCGCTGAACGATACGGCGGGAAAACTCAAAACCTACCACGACAACCAGACCATCTTTTTTCAAAATGCGTCCCATGAATTAAGAACCCCTTTAACCAGCATCCGTGGCTACGCGGAGGCCATCGAATACGGAGTTTTTGATCCGGACACCGCGTCGCGAGTGATCTTGAAGGAAGCGGGAAAGCTCGAGCGGCTGGTGGATGATATCTTGTATCTATCTCGCATCGAGACCCACGAGAGCCTCTCGGAGGAAATGACGGAACTGGCGCTGAAAGATCTGCTCATGGAGGCCTGGGAGGGAATGGACGCCAAAGCGAGGCTGCAGGGCATTTCATTGCGCGTTGACTGCGAGCCCTCCCTTTCGGTGAAGGTGTACTTTGACGAGATCCTGCGGGCCCTGACCAATGTTTTAAGCAACGCCCTGCGGTACGCCCAAAAAGAAGTGACGCTTTGTGGGACGAAGGCTAATGTGTTGGGCAGCCCCGGGGTATGCATTGAAATTCTCGATGACGGACCGGGCGTTGCGCCGGGGGAGGAGGAAGCAGTGTTTCGCCGCTTCGTCAAAGGCCCCGGCGGCCAAAATGGCATTGGCTTATCCATCGCTCAGGCAGCGGTGAGGCGCCACGGCGGAACCATTCGCTGTGCCAATCGAGAGCAGGGGGGGGCGGTCTTTACGCTATGCCTGCCGCAAACCCCACCCAAACGCGAGGCCTTGGAGCGAGGGAGTTGTCCCATGAGTCACCCCTCAGAATTGGGAGCACCCAAAGAAGCGGGGTTGGATGAAGAACACTAAAGCGACGATCCGAAGGCCTTAGGGAAGGATCCACCTTCGGGCGAAGCACTCGAAAGGAGGTAACGCCATGGAATGGGAAAATCAGCAAAAAACCATCGAGGAGCGCATCCTTGCCTACAGTAAGGCTCAGAATCTCTTCACACCGGGCCAGCGGATTCTGGTCGCTGTCTCCGGCGGCCCGGATTCCGTGGCCTTATTGCACCTGTTGGTGGGATTGCGGGAGCAGTTGCCGCTCTGTCTTGGAGTGGCCCATGTGCAACATGGCCTGCGTCCTGAGGCGGAAGAAGAGGCACAGTTTGTTCGATCTCTTTGTGAAGGGCTTGATTTGCCCTTTTATCTTGGGCGCTGCGAGGTCCGCCAAAGGGCCCAGGATTGCGGCTTAGGCATTGAGGGAGCTGCCCGGGCCTTGCGTTATGAATTTTTTGAGCAAGTTATGGAAGAGCAGGGCTATGAGGGCTGCGCCCTGGCGCATCATCGAGACGATCAAGCGGAGACTTTTTTGCTGCGCCTGATCCGGGGCGCGGGACTTCACGGATTGACGGGCATGAAGCCCCGGCGGGGCCCGTATCTTCGGCCGCTGCTTTTTTTAGGACGCGAGGAGCTTCTACAATGGCTGGAAAATCAAGGACGCAGCTTTTGCTTGGATGCCTCCAACGAGGATCCCCAATATCTTCGAAATCGGGTGCGGCACGAGGTGTTGCCCCTTTTGGAGGCGCTTAACCCCTCTGTGGGGGCGCATTTGGCGAGGCTTTGCGAAAAGCTGTCCTTGGATTCCCAATACCTGGAAGACGAGGCCCTTCGGGCGGCGCAAAAGTTCTTGAGCGCATCGCCCGAAGGGATCCTCATCGAAAAAGAGGCATTTGAACTGCCCGAGGCGCTGCAGGTGCGGGTGGCATTTCTCGCCTGTGAAGCTCTTTTGGGGGATCGCGAAGCCCTCAGTGAGGGGCACATCAAGCAGATTCTAGACTTGGCTCGGGGAACGACCGGTCGTCGGGTGAACCTTGCGCGCAATGTTCGAGCCACGGCTCGCTATGGAGCGGTCCTCGTGAGCCACAGCATCCCCCATACGCCGCCTCCTTTTGAGGAAAAGGAGCGGGATGGGACCTTGCCGCGGCTTTATCTCCAAGGCGAAGAAGGACGGGGTCGTTTGGGCGACTACCAAATCACCTGGTCTTTAAGCGAACCTGATGGCCCTTATGAACGACTGGACTGGAGCGGCCTTTCCCCGCAGGCGTTCTTTCGAACGCGGCGCCCCAAGGACCGCATTCGAGTTTTGGGGATGCAAGGTCATAAAAAAGTAAAGAGCCTTTTCATCGATCGAAAGATTCCCCGGGATCTAAGGGATGGGCTGCCAATTCTAGTTACTGAACAAGGCGACCTTGCCTATATTTATCCGGGAATCCTCGCACAGGCGTTTAGAATTACGCCAAATACTGATAAAATACTATATATTACTGTGACAAAGGGGGAGCACCATGATGCAAAATATCCATGAGGACGTAGGAGAGATCCTGTTTTCAGAAGAACAATTGAATGAAAAATGCCGAGAATTGGCTCGAAAAATTGACGAGGAGTATGCCGGAGCTGAGCTCGTGATAGTCAAGTCCAAAATCTTGTGTAAAAGTTCCTAGTAC